>JAWUVO010000080.1:0-43540 GCA_034112325.1 Bermanella sp.
CGCTGCTGAATATCATATTCACGGCCGTGAAGAGTTATCTGTTAATGATGTGGCCAGCGCCGTTGTGTTTCATGAAGTAGGCACTGAAGCGGAAGCTCATGATCATTAATATTGTTAGAAAACAGTTTAAGTTTACTTTCAGTGTGACTCTTTTGCTTGCAAGCTTTGGCTTGCAGGCTCAGGGCGTGTCTGTTCATGAATTGCAGCGACAGATAGTCACCGCCAGCGATCAGCCTTTACACGAAGTGGTTCAACCCATAAAAGTATTGGATGAAGAAGCCTTGCAGCAGGCTTCGGGCTCAACCTTGGGTGAAATGTTAGAATCCCTGCCGGGTATTTCTAACGCCAGTTTTGGCAGTGGAGTGGGCCGTCCTGTGATTCGAGGTATGTCTGGTAATCGTGTAAAAGTAGCGGTTAATGGCAATGATGCCGCCGATGTGAGTGCCATGAGTAACGACCATGCCCCCATGGCCGAGGCCGCAAATGCCAAGCAAGTGGAAATCATATATGGTCCAGGTACCTTACTATTTGGTAGCGGCGCCATAGGTGGGGTGATCAACATGGTGGATGCACGCATCCATAAAACTCCTTTGTTGGATGAAAATGGGCAAGCAAAAGTAGAGGCTCAGATTAATCAACGTCTATCCAGTGTGGATGCCGGTTTTGAAACGTCGGCCTCTTTAGATGCTGGCTTTGGTAAAAACTGGGTGTTCCATTTAGATGGCTTTGTTCGAGAGTCTGAAAATTATGACTCTCCTGAAGGGGAGGTATTAAATACCCAAACCAAAGCGAAAGGCTTTAGTTCTGGTATTTCTCATGTTCGAGAAAACGGACATAGTGCATTAGCAGTATCAGTATTGGATTATGAATACGGTGTGCCTAACGAAGATAATGAGATGGCTGGGGTTAAGCCTTCTCAAGTTCGATTAGACGGTGAACACGAGCATATTATTAATGGCAAGCTATTAGAGTCTTTTAAGGTGCAACTGAGTGTAAATGATTACTCCCATGACGAAACCGACAATGGCGACGTGGTGGGGTATTTTGAAAAAGAAAATATCGAATTTAAAACGGTATTTACTTTAAATCATGATTGGATTTCACAAAGTAAGGTAGGTATTCACCTGAATCATCAAGCCTTAGCTTTATGTCATGATCATGATGGTTGTGAAGGGGGAGTACCTAATTATTCGTACCTGAGTTGGGATGGTTCAAAAGGGACCAACTTTACTCAAGTGAATGATAGTGAGGGTAATATGATTGAGTTTGCTCATGATACACCCATGCCTTTAAGTGATACGTTAGACGTTGCAGGCTTTTGGATTTTCAGTGGGGATTGGGCCTATGGTAAAAAAGAATTTGCCATCCGTGCCGACCAAAGAAACATTCAACTCGACCCTGTAAGTATTCGTCCTGCCAGCCGAGAAGATCAAGCGTATTACGATGATTATCGTTTTCTTGCGCTGACAGCCAGCGCTGGCTGGACATGGTTAACTGATAGTCAAAAGTATGGTTTATCTATAGCCAGAACAGAACGCGCGCCCCAAGCCGACGAAATGTTTTGGAATGGTGATCATCATGCCACCTTTAGTTATCAATTGGATAACCCTGAATTAGAAAAAGAAACCGCCTATACACTGGATGTTACTTGGCAGTATTTTTCTCAAGATTATCAATTGGATGCCGCTGCTTATTATTATGACTTTGATGGCTATATTTATAATCAGCTTCTATCTGTTGTGGATCCATTCCATGGGAATGACGTATATCAATTTATCCAGGAAGATGCCTATATTACTGGCTTTGAATTGTCCGGCCAGTATCAACTGACGCAGTTGCTTATGGCAACCGCATCTTTAGATAAAGTAACGGGTCGTTTAAAAGCGGGTAGTAATAAAAACCTCCCTCGTACACCACCCATGAGTGCCTTACTGGGTCTCGCCTGGCAGCAGAATGCTTGGTTAGCAAAGGCGAATATACGCTTCTATGCTAAGCAAGATCAGGTGGGAGAAAACGAACAAGCCACCGATTCGTATGAAACCTTAAACATATTTGTGGGTTATGAATTTGCATTTAACGATGTTGAATTAGATGTACATCTTAAGGGGAATAACCTGACAGACGAACTGGGTCGTAACCATGTAAGCTATTTGAAAGAAATTAGTCCAGTGGCTGGACGTAACTTTAGCTTAGATATGAGATTGTCATTTTAATAAAGTGATCATTAATATAATAAGTATGAAGGTCATTGATGCAAGTCAATGGCCTTTTTTTTATTGTCTCTAAACTCACTGTCATTAGAACCATCATTGTATGATCAGGAGATCAAAATAATGACAATTGAAAACCATAGCCTAGCCAACGAATTTCCAGAGCACAAAGAGCGTATTCATGAACTAAAACAGGATAATATGCATTTCCATCGCTTGTTTAATGAATATCACGATGTAGATAAATCGGTGCATCGCATTGAGAGTGGCGCCGAAAATACATCGGATGAGTATTTAGAAGGGTTGAAAAAACAACGCTTAAATTTAAAGGATGAACTGTACGTGATCTTGTCTGCAGAAACGGCGTAGACACATTAGAGTTTCTGCCAAGTTAAAATAGCTACAAACTAATTGCTGATAAGCACAGGGTCATGCAGATATTTAAGTGAGACTTCATGGTTAATATCAAATGGCTCTGTGCTTTCGGCGTTAATACTAATACCCGTATCAATTATCAGAATCGTTAGCTGATAGCGATACCCTATATATAAGCAATCTGTTATTAATCCTTTTATGCCTTCACATTCGTCGGCTTCTATTTTAAAACCATTTTCTTTCAATAAATAACATGTGTCGTTTAATGGTTTAAAAGCATTAAATAACAATTGAGGTAAGTCATTACCTGAAATAATGTTTCCGGCTTCCATAAAGTTTGCGACAAATTCATTTTTAGGATGCTCAAATATATTTTTTGTTATATCAACTTGTTCAATGCGACCATTATTTAGTACCGCGGTTTTGTCGGCAAAGCTAAAAGCTTCTTGCTTGGAGTGAGTAACAAAAATACAGGTTATGTTATTGGCTTTTAATAGTCCTCGTAGCTCCGCCATCATCTGTTGCTTTACTTGATTGTCGACATTAGAAAAGGGTTCATCCATTAATAATAACTTAGGCTGGCTAGACAGAGCTCGGGCGACTGCCGTACGTTGCTGCTGACCACCAGAAAGCTGGTGAGGATATCGATTTTCTAACCCGCTCAATTGCACTAGTTTAAGATTTTCACTGACCTTTTTTACTATCTCTGATTTTGATTGGCCTTTAAGAGAAAATGCCACGTTATCGAATACGGTTAAGTGGGGAAATAAGGCGTAATCTTGAAAAATAAACCCCATGCCTCTTTTTTCTGGTGGCATGTTAAAGCTGTCATTTGCATCTTGAATAAGATTATCGAATAACTTGATATGTCCATTAGCCGCAGGAATCAATCCAGCGATGGCTTTTAGCGCAGTGGTTTTACCACAGCCACTAGGACCAAGTAGACAAAGAATGTCTCCTTGATCTAGTTTTAATGAAAAATCTTGCAAGATGTGCTGTTGGTTAATTTGAACATTAAGTCCTTCAATGTTAAGCGCATCTTTAATCATGACATTCTCTGAGTTTTACTTAAGATAAAAATTGGAATTAAGCTCACGCCAATTATCATTAGCGAAGCTAGTGCACCATGTTCTAGCTGTTCATCACTGGCAAATTGATATACATAGGTCGCCAATGTTTCAAAATCAAACGGTCGCAATAACAGTGACGCGGGTAATTCTTTTACACACTCAATAAATACCAGTAAAAGTGCAGTGATTATACTGGGCTTTAATAGTGGCAAATGAATACGCTTAATAATATCAGAGCGAGAAGAGTTTAATGTTTTTGCGGCTATATCCAAATTGTCGTTAACTTGTTGGTAGCCACTTAATATACTGCCATTAGCAATGGCAGAAAAACGAATAATAAATGCCAGTAAGATAGCAAAGTAGGTACCAGAAAAAAATAATCCAATGGCTGGTATATTCGCTGTAATGAGTATTTCATTTAGCTGTAAATCTAAAAATCCCAGTGGAATTAATATTCCAATAGCGAGTACCGTTCCTGGAATAGCGTAGCCAACAGAGGCTATATTCTGTTGAATTTGATGTACTTTTGCTAAGCCAGAAGATGCAGAAAATCGGGTGTTATTATTAAACAGCAGGGCGATGCCTACACATATTACAGCTGCCAAAAAAGCTAGGTAAAAGGTATTGCCTGCATGTTTCCACAGGTTTTCAGATAGGTTTTCATCCAAATAACCAAAAGCATATGAAAGCAGAGTAAGCATAGGAATAATAAATCCAAGGCTAATAATTGTGCCGCAGCTTAACCAAATAGCGAGCAATTTTAATTGACTAGGAGTTTTCCGACTGAGTGCGTGACTACCTTTTACATCAAGAAATTTCTGGTCTTTTCTTTGCCACCGTTCAAAGCCAACAAGAATCATAATAAATAATAATAACAAACATGAGATTTTTGCCGCCGTTGCCAAGCTGCCGTAAATAAGCCAGCTGTCATAAATAGCTGTTGTTAGTGTGCTAATAGAAAACAAATGAACGGTACCAAAATCGGCTAAAGTTTCCATTGCTACCAAGGTACAACCGATGGCTAATGCTGGGCGAGCTAATTTTAAACGAATACTAAAAAATATACGTCTAGAATTTGCCCCCATCATCTGGGCTGCATATTCAATGTGATCATTTTGATTGCCAAAACTATTACGCATTAATAAATAAATATATGGTGACAATGCCAGTGCCAACATGATGCTTGCCCCAATCATCGAACGTATATCAAAAAATATATAATCGCTCGGCGAATTCCAATTAAACCAGTCACGTAAAGTTGATTGAATTGGACCAGCATAATCTAGCATGTCGGTATAGATATAAGCGCTAATATAAGCAGGAATAGCTAATGGAAAAACCATTGCCCATTGCAAGTATTGTCGGCCTTTAAATTCATATCTTGCGCACCACCAAGCAGGCGCAATGGCAAACAAACAACTAAATACTAGAGTATAAAAAACGATGGTCACGCTATTTAGAACATAATCTAATAAAACGGTATCGGCTAGATCAGTGAAGGTATTATCCAGAGAGTCAAAAGAAACTGACTGAAACAATAATGCCAATATAGGCATAAACAATATTACGGAGATAAATCCGGCGACGATAGTTAGAGATTTTGGCATGGCGGGATTATATCGACAGAAGCTAGGCTTGTCTTTGTTAAATAGACGCAGTCATTAAGGGGCGCTCTATTGAGGCACCCGTTAATAAAAATAAACATATTCACTAATACTAAAGATCAAATTTCGTTTGGTCAGTTAGTTTTAAAGCTGTTTTAATATTAGCCGCTAAAACCTCTAAGCTAATATCGTCTTCTTTAAACGTCCCCCAACTTGCTACCAATGCTGATGGTGAAACACCATTTTTAACTGGATATTCCATGTTTAGTTCGGCATATAAAGACTGGGCCTTATCGCTTGATAAGTACTCAAGCAAAGCTTGTGCAGCTTTTTTATTAGGTGCATATTTAGCCATGGCCGCACCACTTATATTTATATGGGAGCCACGGTTATCTTGATTGGGAAAATTAAGTTGAACAGCGTTGGCCCAAGCCACTTGTTGGCTATCGTTTAACATTTTTCCGTAGTAGTAGCTGTTGCCTAATGACACATCACACAGACCTTCCTTAATTGCTTTAACTTGTGCGCGGTCATTACCTTGTGGTTTGCGAGCTAGGTTGCCTTTAACGGCCGTTAACCATGCTTTTGTTTGTGCTTCACCGTTGTGGGCAATTAAGCTGGCTATTAAACCAAGGTTGTATGGATGTTTACCTGAGCGTGTACAAATTTTTCCTTTGTACTTTTCTAATGCTAGGTCTTCATAAGAAATATTTAGCTTGCCTAGTCTTTCTGATGAGCTGTAAATATTACGTACGCGCTTTGTAAGGGCAAGCCAATGGGCTTCACTGTCTCTGAACTTAGCTGGTACATTGCCAGAGATTACTCCGTTGGCAGAAAATGCTTGAGTAACGCCATCTGATTTTAACTGCAGCAGTTTAGAAAAATTTGAAGTAAGTACTACATCCGCAGGGCTAAGTTTGCCCTCGCGTTTAATACGTTGTATTAAACCTTCTTTAGCAAAAATAACTTTTGTTTTAATACCAGTCTGTTTAGTGAAGCTTGCTAATATTGGTTCAATTAAAAATGGTTGGCGGTAAGAATACACGTTCACGGTTTCAGCAATAGAAACACTGCTAACGGCCAATAATAACAGCAGAGTGATAGTACGCATGGTTCGTCCTTTAAAATCGTTGGTATTTGAGAATGGTTATCATTCTAGCATGGCAATATGCACAGTCCAATTAACATTGCACATATTTACGCTTAAAACGTTTACCATCGTTCAAAAACAGACGTAATAGTCTGATTTTAACGGGCGAACAGTTTGAACTAACGATCAGTGGGTTTAAAGGTGATGAGGCACAGCCTAGGTGGTGGCTTGATTCTGTTTGGCGCGAATATGCTGAACTTGACGATCAATTAGTGCCTGATAGTTAGGAACCAAGTTATCAACCCAAAAGGTTTCAATAGTCTGGTGTTGGGAGTCACCCTGAATAATTTCGGATTTGTTCAATATTAGCTGTCCCGCTAATTGGCCATGTTGAATGACATCCCGGCTAACCAGTAATCGATTGGGCTGAGCTTTTCGCGAAAGGCTAGCGGCAGTATGTAGCGTTTCGCCCATGACCATGTAAGTAGGGTCTTGTTTGTTAATACAGGTATTAGCCTGAACATTACCGGTATGCAAGCCCAGCTGGAAATCAATCGTGGGTAAATTTACCGAATGCCTTTGTCGATTGAATCCTGTTAATAATCCAATCAATAGTAAGCCCATACAAACCCCATGAAAGCCGTCTTTTAAATCTTCATTTGGCACTCCAAATAATACCATTATCCCTTTGCCCATGTAGCGTTCTACGTGACCATTATAAAGCGCGGCCGATTCATCAATAAACTCATAATATTGGTTTAATAGATTGGCTAATTCAGTGGGTGGAAGCTGGTCCTGAGTGTCTAAAACATTCATCAAGTTGATAGATAATACGGCGGCATGGGTGTGTATGTAGTCGCTATTAACTGGGTTCGATTGAGTTGGATCTAGCGGGCTAGCTGATTCCATAAATTTATTTAATGCTTGTGAAACGGCGGCTTTACCCAATAAAGATTGATGGTAGTCAGCAATCGCGCGGGTTAACGGTTGCAGTTCTCCGACATTATGAACTTGAATATGTGCGCCTTGCTTGCCCAGCTGCTTAACCTGAGCTTCTATTGCTTGTAGTTTATTACTTATGTAGCGGCCACAAGCCCATCCAACTGAGCTACCAATAATACAAAGTAGGCTGCTAAGTATTATCCAAAGCATATATAAGCGATTAATAGACTGGTCTAGCTGAGTACGATCTAAAGATATCTCTAATAAACCAATGACCTCATTTTGGTAGCGAATACTCATGGGGCGGCTTTGTGCGGAGTCGGTAAAGCCTTGCTCAGCTAACAGCTCTTGGTTTAAGTCATAAACAGCACCATAGCGAATAAGTGGATCTTTAACTAAAGTGTCTAATATTACGTTCAAGCTGAGTAAGTCTTGGCTAAAGATGGCTTCAGATGCCTGAATACTGACCTGCTTGGTTAAGGTGTTGCGCAATTGAACAGACTGCAGTTCTAATTGCTCAACACTTGATCGAGTAATAGGAAGACCTACAATCAACGCGGCGGTAACAGATATAAATAACGCAATGAAAAGGGCTCTGTGTTTCAGTGACCAATTTTGTTGCAGCCAGCTTTGTTTTTTTAATTGTGTCATGGCTTACTACTTTGATGAATCTGCCGTCAATAATATCCTTAAATGGCTTTAGAGCAAACCGTCAGGTTGAACTATAGTCATATTCATCAGAAATACAGCTTGAATAGGTATGACTGACTCTATTTGAGTGATTAAAATTTGATGCGAAACATCACTATTAGACTTAAATGGTTTATTATAGGTACTTTAAACATATCCAGTGACTACGCGAAGGCGGGTGTCGGCTGGTTAATGCAATTATTACGAGTAAAGGTGGATTTATGAGCGATTCAAAAGTGATCATCGAAGAGAAGTTAAGCGCATTAGAAAAAGGCTTATTTGCAATGAGTAAGGATTGTGTTCGCGCACTTTCAACTCATGAAACCATTGACCTAATTCAAGCTTTACGAGCTGATGTTGACATTTTAAAAGCAGAATTAGTTAAATAATTCATAATTAAGAAAAGGCTACTTTTTAAGGTTAGTCGGCTGTTTAAAATATTATTCATTAGCAGCCAATTGACACATTAAGCGCTAGGGGCACCAGTGAAAGAAGTTGTATTAATAAAAGTCAGCGGTGAAGACAAGCCAGGTGTAACGGCCAGTATTACTGGGATTTTAGCCCGTTATGGGGTGAATATTTTGGATATAGGCCAAGCTGAAATTCACGATAACCTTTCGTTAGGTATATTGGCCGAAATTCCTACCACAGCAGAAGCGGCTCCGGTTCTAAAGGATGTATTGTTTCGTGGCCATGAGTTGGGCATGTCGGTTCGTTTTACGCCGGTATCTAAAGAGAAGTATGACTCATGGGTTTCGGCGCAAGGTAAGCCAAGGCACATTATCACGTTATTGGCGCGTAAACTGACCGCCGAACATATTTCACGTGTCACTGAGATTGTGGCCAATCATGCGCTGAATATCGACAACGTATCGCGACTATCAGGCCGAGTGCCGCTAGAAAGTGAAATTCAAAGCGACGATAAGAGCAAAGCCTGTGTTGAGTTCTCGGTGCGTGGCACAGTAGACCAAGCTGCCATTAGAGCTCAGTTTTTGCAGGTGTCTAGCGACCTCGGGGTTGATATTGCAGTACAAAAAGACACACCGTTCAGACGCAACCGTCGCTTAGTGGCATTTGATATGGACAGCACTCTAATAGAAGCTGAAGTAATTGACGAATTGGCTATTGAAGCGGGAGTGGGTGATCAAGTAATTGCGATTACTGAAAGTGCTATGCGCGGTGAGATTGACTTTAATGAAAGCTTTATTCGCCGGGTAGCCCTATTAAAAGGCTTAGATGAGTCGGTTTTAGAGCAAGTGGCCAATCGACTGCCTATTACCGAAGGCGCTGAACGTTTAGTGTCTACGCTTAAAAAATTGGGCTATAAAACGGCCATTCTATCTGGTGGGTTTCAATATTTTGGGCGTTTTTTACAAAACAAATTAGGTATAGACTACGTGCATGCCAACGAGCTTGAAATAGTTGATGGCAAGGTCACCGGTAACGTCACTGGAACCATAGTGAACGGCGAGCGCAAAGCATTTTTATTGCAAGATATTGCTAATAAAGAGTCTATTTCTCTTGAGCAAACCATTGCCATAGGTGATGGGGCTAACGACTTACCCATGCTGAGTAAAGCCGGTTTAGGCATTGCGTTTAGGGCTAAGCCTTTAGTCCGTGAGAATGCTGAGCAAGCCATTTCTACGTTGGGCTTAGACGGCGTATTGTATCTATTAGGTATCCGTGATCGCGACGAAATTTAATATTCAAAGCAAGCTTGCAATGTAAGACATAAAAAAACCGACTTAATAGTCGGTTTTTTTATATCTAAAAAATTTAACTTAAACGATAAAATTAATCGTCGTTAAATTCATAATCCATATCATTACTTGGGCCACGTAAATAGTAACCTTGTATAAAGGCCACTCCACTTGTCCAAAGCTGCGCAACAATACTGGCATTTTCAACAAACGGGACAATAGAAGCTTTATTGCGTTCGTTAATACCGTTCAATAGATGTTTTAAACTAGCCATGCCTTTGTCTGTGGTCAGCTCTTGAGTAAACGAGCCATCTACCTTGATATAATCCACATGTATATGATCCAGTAGTTTATAAGGGTCAATGGCGCTACCAAATCGACTGATAGCAACTAAGCTGCCCATTTTAGCAAGCGTTTTTGTCATCTGCTGTGCTTGTTGTAAGTGGTTAATTGCATCGGCTTCAGTGAACTGAAATATCAGGCAGTTACTTGGTAACTTAGATGCCTTAATTAATTTACTTAACCAAATAATAAGGCTTTCATCTATTAATGATTCGTTAGAAATATTAACAAATAATCGAGTGTCATTACCTTTCGCTCGTTGTTTCGCTAATCGTTTAATGGTGTTTAAAATCACCCAGCGATCAAGTTTTCGCTTAAGCGCAGGAGGAATATCAGCTAGAAACTCTTGAGGAGAAATATCAGTGCCATCGGTATCGACTAATCTAAGAAGCGTTTCGTAATGTTCGCCAGCTTCATCGCGTAAATTAATTACGGGTTGAAACAATAACTTAAGACTATTATTTTCAATAGCCGCTGCAATCTTAGCGGTCAAGCGCTCGCCATCAGAGTTAGCTAATTGAGCCGGACTATATAAATAAGTACCATTGCCTTTTTCGCAACCATCTAGTTTGCGAACGTGATAACTAGCGTCATGAGCATGCTGTAATACTTCTTTAGGACTGCGCGAACTTTCGTTGGCTAATGCCACCCCGATACTTACAGTTACTTGAATCGTTCTAGAGTCCACTGCAATCATGTGCTCTTGCGTAGATTTACGAATATATTCGGCAAAATCTTGGGCTTGTTCGGCTGAGCTATCGTGCAACAAAATACCGTAAACATCTTCACCAATGCGAGCTACTAAATCTTCTTCACGGCACTTGCTGCGAATTAAATGAGCCACATCACAAATAACCATGTCGGCCCCTTCGATGCCTACGGCGCCTTTGCATTTGCCAAAGTTGTCAATATTGACATACGCTACAGCGGCTTTTGACCCACTAATAACTGCTTGATCCACTGCGTCGGCCAGCTTTTCATTAAAGTATTGTTTATTATATAAACCGGTGAGTAAATCTTGCGAAGTAATTTGCTTAAGCTTTTGCTCTAAGTCGGCATTGTCGGCGGTGTTACTGCGAATAATAACTTGAGTACAAGGTTCTTCTTCATAAGTAGCATGGGCAAACAGCATTTTTGTTTTAAGCTCTTTGTCGGCAATATCAAGCATATTGCATTCAAATTCACCGCTGCGAGTTTTACCTGAATTAAGATCTTTTAAAAATATTTTAAAGCGCCCTTGGTCTTTACTTACCACCATATCCATAAGCGGCATGGTGAGTAAGTCGTCTGTATCTTCATAACCAAAAATATCGGCATAACTGTCGTTAACAAACAAATGCATACCGTCTTGAACATACGCTATAGCATCTTGTGCGCTTTCTAATAATACTTGGCATCGCTTTTCAGCTTCACGCAATAGTGCTTCAGCTTCTCTTAACTCACGTCTTAGTTTTAGGTTTTTTATTTCACGTAAAACAACTTGTAAAATATGGTTGTATTCACCAGCGGGGACAAGATCTACCGCACCTGCTTTCATGGTTTTTTCGGCTGCAATACTGTCTATTTCATCATGAAAGTAAATTGTAGGAATGTCTTTACCTTGGCGTTGAATTTCCGTCAGTACATCTTTGCCGCTTAAGTTAGGCATTTCCATCCGGCACAGGCAAACATCCCACACTTGCTCTCCAAGTTTGGTATTTAGAGCTTCAATATTTTGGATGAGACTGGCACGGGTAGGATGCCCCGCATTTCGAAGTAAGCTGGTTAGGGTTTCCGCTTCGTGCTGGGAGTCGCTGCATATTAGCAGTCGAATCGCTTCTTTAGCTTGCATAGTAGGAAACCAGTATCGCTTTAATTAGAATAATCCGTCGAGTATAGCCAGATTATGCTTCGGCTTTAAGGGGGTAGTTAGCGCTTTCGGTATAAAAATTAACAATTATTAGTAAAATACTTAAAAAATTTACAACTTATCCCAAATTGATGCAAATTCATCGTCGCTGGTGTCGTTAGTGGTGACTTGCGGGATGACCTTAGTGAGTGATTTATAGTCGTATTGGACAAAGCTTCTTGATGCGTTATGGCGTTTTAAAAGTTGAATGCGCGACTGCTGTTTGCCATCAGAAAACTCGGCTTTAGAACCCAGCTTAAAGGGCACAACAGGCAGGATTAGTGTCTCTTCTTGTCCTGCTGCGGGCATAGCTGGTAGATGCAACGCTCTTAAAAAATCACCATTTTCGCCAGTTTTATTTAGTATTCTAACGGCTACCGCTTCTGCTCTTGGGGCAATAAGTTCAATGCCTATTTCGGTTGCCTGATGTGGTTGAGAGCGAATCCAGCGAATACAGCCAAGCGCATAAAAGTTCATTTTAGGTTCTTTAATAGATACTAGTTCACCGGTTTGCACATTGCTTGGAGGTGTATTAATAGTCACTCCATAGCCACCAGGGCTGGTATTTGTTATTTGTGCTGGGTGTAACTGACCTTTCGGGCCAGTATCTACTTTGTCTTTCATGTGAGAGTCGTGTTTGTCGATGAAGGCAATGCTATCAAAAGCAATGTTTTCAGCATCTCCAGCAAAGTTATTGCCAGCATCAAAGCTTTTATCCCACACGTCATCAGTGGCGCTATTTCCACTGGTAAATTTCTTTTCAGTATGTTCTAAGCTCCAGCTTTGTAAAAGATACGGTAGGCTCTTTTCATTAGCACTAAAATAGTGACTGGCAAGAAACCCAAACCCAAGCTCAACTGCGCCACTGTTTTGGGTGCGTCTAAAGCTGCGCTCAGTCATGTTGCCCCAAGCGTGCATTAAGTGAATTAATACCGACTCAGGAAGGTCATCAGGGATCAGCGAAGCATCGGTTTCCTTATTGATATGCTTCTGCAGTGTCATAACTAGGGCATTTGGATTTAGTCCACGAGTGACGCCTACCGGTGCTTGTTTAGCCAATGCGCGGTAAATAGGGGCTGCATCTCTGTGTTGCGGAAAAACGAATAAAGCCGCACTGTCAGTGTTGGAGGTTATTTTTACCAGAGACGCCCATTGCTCGCTGGCATAATAAACCTGAGCCAATTCTGTTTGTCTCAATTGGTTGGGTTTACAGCAACCTAGTAATAATGCCCTAACATATATTTCATTAATGCTAGAGCTTTCGATCAATTTGAATTGTCTGTCTTTTATTGTGTAGGCAGACACCGCTTTTGTTTCTGATAGGGCAAATAGCTGATGTATCTCAACCCACGAATGCTGAGGAGCTGGATTATAAAGTTGGTAAGCCCGTAAAATTGTTTGGCTTAAGTCGGCGATCGCACGATGTATAGAAAAGGTAAGTAGTTTACTGCCACTGATTTTTTTAGCGCTAAGCTCATGGATGACAATATGCTTGTAGCCTGTTGCTAGCTGAATTTGAAGGGTCTGGGTCAGCTGCATGATTTTTAGATCATTGTCAGATAAAGCGACAGATTGATTTAAAAATCGCTTGCTCAAAAGGTTGCAAATGCTATAGACAGAGCCACGAATGACTTCAAGCATTTGAAAGCGTTGGGCGCTTTCTAGCTGAGTGACATTCATCTCTTTAGTTGCTTGGAATAACAGCTTTGCAGCGGCGCCTACATTTGCCATAGGCAAGCTTTTGGCCCAAGACTCAAAGCCTAATAAGCTACTATCGCAAAAGGATAAAAGTTTTTTTTCTATCTTTGGCGCTTGAATTCGTATTGGCGCTTGGCGGCCTTCCATTTTACTTCTCGCTTTTACCCTACACCAAAACAACAACACATTAATTTATGTGTCTGTTAGGTGTGTGATGCACTCATCCATAAGAGGCTGTAATGGAATACTAATAAGATTTGCCCGAACTCGCCAATAAAACCAGTGTTTTAGTGCTATATAAGCATCAATATGGCGTATTTTGCTGCAAAACAGGAGTTTTTGAAGCTTTCCCTGCGATCTCTCGCACTAATTTGGGGACTAAAAACCCAGGTAGCTTGGTTAATATGTCAGCAAGTAACAAAAGTCCTTTTTTTTCATTTACATCAAAGTGATGAGCCCCAACAACAGGGTCTAGTAAATGTAAGTAATAAGGCAACACATGGCAAGAAAATAAACGTTCACTCAGGGCAACCAGACTATCAGACGAATCGTTTATACCTTTGAGCAAAACACTTTGATTGAGCAGGTGTATTCCTGCCTTGTGCATTAATTCTAGTGCAGCAGCAACATCCTCTCCTAATTCATTAGCATGATTGGCGTGAACAACCATCACAATGGCTAAGGGGCTTACAGACAAGCGTTTAACTAAACCTGGTGTAATTCGATCTGGTATCACAATGGGCAGTCTAGTATGAATCCTTAATCGAGAAACATGAGGAATGCTTTCGACTGAACTGATCAAGCTAAATAAACGTTGATCGTTATTGGTCAGAGGGTCACCGCCACTTAAAATGACTTCGTTAATATCTGGGCGAGCGCGAATATAATCTAATGCCTGAGCCCACTCATCAGTACTTAAGCGGTTGTCTTCATAAGGAAAGTGACGCCTAAAGCAGTAGCGACAATTTACCGCGCAAGTGCCGTTAGTGATCAGTAGAACACGACCTTTGTATTTGTGAATAATCCCTGGCGTGGTATTGCTACTACTTTCTTCCAGAGGGTCAAGAACAAAGCCATTAGGGGGAAGCTGAGTTTCTTCGGCTAATGGTAAAATCTGACGCAATAAGGGGTCATTTATGTTGCCTTTTTCCATTCGATTAATAAATGCCATTGGCACCCGAATAGAGAACTGCTTAGCGCCCGATGTTGCTCCTTTTAAATAGTGAAGTGGAATATCCAATACTTTTAATAACGCTTCAGGAGATGTAATAGCCTGTGAAAGCTGCTGTTGCCAGCTCAAAGGCTGCGACTGTTGGGTAGCAATCATGCTTATTTTCGACATTTTGTCAGTTAAGTCCTGTAAATATAACGCTGCAGCAGTTTTGCGCCTGCATACTCAGTGGAAATTAAGGTATCATACTGGCCTTAATTTTGAGTAAACCTAAGTCGGTGATTTTTCATGGCAAACTATTCTACCAGCGAATTCAAGTCTGGTCTTAAAGTAATGTTAGATGGCGATCCTTGTGCCATTGTAGAAAACGAATTAGTTAAACCAGGCAAAGGCCAAGCCTTTAGTCGGGTTAAGTTGCGTAACCTAAAAACAGGTCGAGTATGGGATCGTACTTTTAAGTCGGGCGAAAAGTTAGAAGGCGCCGACGTAATGGATTACGACATGGAATACCTGTACTACGATGGTGAATTTTACTATTTCATGGCAACAGACGGCTCATTCGAGCAATATCCTGCGCCTCCTGAAGCGTTAAGCGATGCAAAAGACTGGTTAAAAGAGCAAGAGAAATACGAAGTAACGTTATATAACGGTGCTCCGATTGGCGTAACTCCACCAAACTTTGTAGAGCTTGAAGTAACCGAAACAGACCCCGGTCTAAAAGGTGATACAGCGCAGGGCGGTTCTAAACCAGCATACCTAACGACAGGTGCAATGGTGCGTGTGCCTTTGTTCATTAACATTGGTGAAGTGTTGCGTATCGATACCCGATCTGGCGAATATGTTTCTCGCGCCAAGGGCTGATGCTCAAAAGTCAGATATATAAAGGCTCACTGCGGTGAGTTTTTTTATATCTGTAGTATTGAAGTCATAAAATACATTCAATTGATGTAACAAAGGTAATTCTATGTCTTGGCAACCTTCCGCTTCAATAGACTCGTTAAAAGCGAGGGCTCAGCTAAATGCTTACATTCGCACGTTTTTTCTTCAGCGTGATGTGATGGAAGTAGAAACTCCAATTTTGTCTCAAGCCAATGTAAGTGATGCTAACTTAAAGTCGGTAGTCGCGCATTGTTGTGGTCAGACTCGATATTTACACACCTCCCCTGAATACCCTATGAAGCGTTTGCTGGCGGCTGGCTCGGGTGACATTTATCAAATTTGTAAAACTTTTCGTGATGAAGAGCAGGGCTCACGGCATAACCCAGAATTTACCATGCTTGAATATTATCGATTGGGGTTTGATTTAAAAACGCTAATGGATGAGGTGGCCCAACTAGTGGGTGATTATCTTAATATTCAAATACGTATAGATCTCGATTATCAGCAAGCTATGATTAAATATGCCAAACTTGATCCATTTAACATCAGTGATAATGAATTAAGGCAAACCGTGAATCAATATGTCGGTGATGATTTAGAACTTAGCCGCGATGAATGTCTAGATTTAATAATGAGCTATATGGTCGAGCCAAAGCTAGCTAACAACAGCTTAACGTTTATTTATCATTACCCAGCCAGTCAAGCAGCATTGGCAAAAACATCACTAGATTATCAAGGCAATAAAATTGCTAAACGATTTGAACTGTACGTTAATGGCCTAGAGCTAGCTAATGGTTACCATGAGTTGACAGATGCAGCAGAGCAGAAAAAGCGCTTTGATTATGAGCAGCAAAAATCAAACGGCGAAAGTGCAATGCAAGATCAATTTTTTTTACAGGCGTTAGCATCTGGCTTACCAGAATGTGCGGGAGTAGCATTAGGGCTAGACAGAATGTTAATGCTAAAACAAACCACGTTTAAAATATCTGACGTAATGTCGTTCTGTTTTTCTAAGGCTTAGCCAGTTTTACAGATCGCTCAATTTTTACTGGTCGATAGATAATGAATAGTATTACCGCGGTTATAAATGTCACTGCTTCAGCTAAAGGCAGGGCCCATAAAAATGATATGTCTACAATCCAATAATAGAAAATGGTTAAAAATAATGCTGGTAAAATCAGACTTCTTAATAGAGCGATAATGGCGGACTGCCTAGGCTTGTGCAGCCCAGTAAAGTAGGCTGAAATCATAATAGTAAAGCCATTAACTAAAAATATTGGCCACAAAATCTCCACATATTGAAACGCTAATTGTGCGGCTTGCTCTGAATTATCATCTAGGAATAAATTGATCATAAATTGCGGGTAGCCTAAAAGTAGCCAGATACATAATGCACTTAGCATCAGACAAGCCAGCATTGATAAGATAAAGTAGTGCTGGATACGCTTGAAGTTTTTTGCTCCATAATTCTGGCTAAGAAAAACCTGACCGCCTTCAGATACAGAGTAAATAAGCATAACGCCCATTATTAATAAATAATTAATCACCGTAATGGCCGCTACACCATTAACACCGTACTTGATAATTAGTAGCCAGTTTAAAGTAAATGCGACAAAATTGGCGCTTACCTCGTTAATGAATTCGGATAATCCGTTGTAACATCCAGTTAAAACCTCTGACCAATTTTTTTGCTTAATTCTAAATGTAAATTTAGTATGTTGAGTAAAAAAATAAGCCAGCAGCACCGAGAACGATATGCATTGTGCAAGACCAGTGGCCAGTGCCGCACCCTGTAAGCCCCAGTTGAATTCTGCAATAAAGTAATAATCTAAGATAATATTGACCAGCGATGAAATAACAATCGCTATAGCCGCCAGTGTCGATCGGCCATCTGTTCTAACAAAGTAATATAATGCAATGGTAATTAGGTCGACCAACATAAAGCTAATACGTATTTTAAAATACTCACTCATCAGGCCTGTTAAATCGTTAGTTGCGCCTAGCGCTTTAAAAATATATGACTCAAAAATTAAGCTAAAGGTAGTGACCGTGATAGAGAATAAAACACTTATCATTAATATTTTACTGAAAATATTAGATGCGCCCAATAAATTATTTTCACCAATATATTTCCCTGCGATTACAGATCCGCCAATCGACAACATAAAGGCAATACCAAACATTACGTTTAGATAAGGAATAATTAAATTAATCGCAGCTAATGCGGGGGTGCCTACATAATTGCCAATAAACATGCCGTCAACAATACTGGCAGATGAGAATGCTACTAATCCCACTAATGAAGGGATAACTAAAGAGAAAAAGTTAGTGGTTATTGAACCGGTTAAAATACGGTTATTGATATGTTTAGCCGAGTCGAGGGTATTGTCTTGCACATTAGCCTCTATTGTTATGTTGCTAGTTGGTTAAACATTTTTAGATATAAATATTTTGAAAGCTTAAACAAAAAAACTCAATAACTACTTATAGGTAGTTATTGAGTTCTCGAGCTCTTAAGGTTACTAGATTGCAGTTAAATTATATAGTTGCTTATTTAACGCCATCTAGAGCTTGGCTAACATCGGCAATAATGTCGTCAATGTTTTCAATACCAACAGAAATACGAACCAAGTCAGCACTTACACCCGCTTTAGCTAATTCTTCTTCGTTAAGCTGGCGGTGAGTAGTCGATGCAGGATGACAGGCTAACGATTTAGCGTCGCCAATATTAACCAGGCGTAAGATCATGTTAAGACCATCAATAAATTGAGTGCCTGATTCTAGGCCACCTTTAATTCCAAAGCTTAAAATCCCCGATGCTTTACCACCACAAATTTTCTCACAAGTAGCTTTGTAAGGACTGTTATCTAAGGCTGCATAATTCACCCAGTCAATCTTTTCATGATTGCTTAAGTAGTTAGCTAGCTTTTCAGCATTTTCACAGTGACGCTCCATACGCAGACCTAGTGTTTCTAATCCTTGTAATATTTGGAACGAATTCATTGGTGAAATTGCAGCGCCAGTATTGCGTAACGGCACAACACGACAACGTCCAATGTATGCAGCGGCACCTAATGCCTCTGTATATACTACGCCATGATAAGAAGGGTCTGGAGTATTCATAATTGGGAAGCGCTCCTTGTTTGCAACCCAATCGAATTTACCCGAGTCGACAATCACGCCGCCAATGGATGTACCATGGCCGCCAATATATTTTGTTAAAGAATGAATAACAATATCGGCACCGTGTTCAAACGGGCGGCAAATATATGGTGTAGCTACTGTGCTATCCACAATTAAAGGCACACCATGTTTGTGGGCAATTTCCGCAAGTTTTTGCAGGTCTACGACATTACCTGCTGGGTTACCTATCGTTTCGCAAAAAAGCGCTTTAGTATTTTCATCAATGGCGGCTTCAAAACCCGCATAGTCGTCACTAGAAACCATACGAACATCAATGCCTTGCTTTGGAAATGTGTGAGCAAATAAATTGTACGTGCCGCCGTAAAGTTGGCTAGTGCTAACGATGTTAGAACCTACTTCGCAAATACACTGAATAGCATAAGTAATAGCAGACATGCCAGAGGCTACCGCCAATGCGCCAATACCGCCTTCCATAGCCGCAATACGTTCTTCTAATACAGCGGTAGTTGGATTCATGATGCGAGTATAAATGTTGCCAGGAACAGCTAGATTAAACAAATCGGCGCCATGCTGGGTATCATCAAAGGTGTAAGATGTGGTTTGATAAATTGGCACGGCTGCAGCTTTGGTGGTGGCTTCTGACTCATAGCCATGGTGCAGTGCTAGGGATTCTAATTTCATTTTTATATGCTCTTATTGTAATAATTTTTAGCCATCTATACTGCAAAATTATCACCACAAGAGCAAGTGGATTTATTAACGGAATTTAATCATTAAAACTCACTAGATATATTGTCATCAAACATAACAACTATGAAGTTAGTATTACCAAAAAGCCTCTTCTTCAGCATTAGGTGGCGCATCGTATTCGTTAGATTCATTTTCGCGCTCTTGTTTTAATTGATCTAATATAGACCCTGTTCTATTGATAGCTTGCTCACGTTCAATGTCCGCTTCTTTTCCTGTATCGCCTTCTTCAGAATATCCGCCCGAACGTGATGCAATGGCTCTATCGGCGCGTTTATTTAAAACTACCAGCGCAATACGTCTATTAATTGGACTGTCAGGTTGCTCTAAATTAAAGTGTGCCTTATCGCCCATACCGACCACTTGAGCAATTTTATTTTCATCTAAACCGGCATCACTCAAAGCTCTGCGCGCCGAGTTAGCACGACCGGCAGAAAGCTCCCAGTTACCAGAATCCCATGCATTTGCCGAACCTGAGCTATCTGTATGTCCGGTAATTGAAATACGATTTGGAACGGCCGCTAAAATAGGAGCAAGTTCATATAAAATATCTTCTGCATAATATTTTAATCGCGAAGAGCCAGGGTCAAACATTGGTCTATTGGTTTTATCGACCACCTGAATGCGTAAGCCTTCGCTGGTGATATCTACTTTTATTTGATCTTTGTATGGGCTTAATGCTGCACTGTCATTTATTTTTTGTTGGAATTCAGATTCCATAGACTCTAGCCTAGCTTGCTCTATAGCATCGGCAGCGCTTTCTATTTCATCTGCTTGCAATACTTTTGTCGGATCAACAGATTGGCTCACCGCCACGTTATCATTAACAGATGGGCTACCGCCTAAATCGATGACCCATTTACTGGGTACTTTTTTTCCATCTTCAAACGCAGCAGGGTCGTTAAAATATCCAGCTACCGCTGCAATTTCTTCTTCGTTAGATGAATTTATAAGCCACAAAATTAGAAATAATGCCATCATCGCCATAGCAAAATCCGCCATGGCCACTTTCCATGCGCCACCATGATGTCCTTCGTGTCCTTTTTTGATACGACGGATGATTATATTTTGCTGTTCAAACTTATCCATGTATGGCTCGGTATTCCATTAAAAGGAATGAAGGTAAAAGCGCTGTTAGCGCCCTCTCACTTTACTTTCTAGTTCACTGAAGGTTGGGCGGTCGTGAGTAAATAGGACTTTACGTCCAAATTCTACCGCCAGTTGTGGTGGTAACCCATTTACCGAGGCGACAATAGTGGCCTTGGCTGATTCGTAAAGTTTAATTTCGTCATGAGCAATGTGCTCCATCTTAGAAGCAATCGGGCCAAATAAACCATAACCAAACAACACCCCCGAAAAGGTGCCCACAAGTGCTGCCGCAATGTGTCGACCAATTTCTTCCATGGGACCATCAATTGCACCCATGGTAATTACAATGCCCAATACGGCGGCTACAATACCGAAGCCTGGCATGGCGTCAGCTACTTTTTGAACGGCGCTTGATGGTTGCTTGAGTTCATGCAGGCGTGAATCTATTTCCATATCCATTAAGCTATCAAGTTCGTGCGCTTGCATATTACCAGCCGCAATTAAGCGGAAATAATCGGCTACAAAGTCAGCCAGTGCATGGTTTTGTTGAATAGCGGGGTACTTAGAAAAAATGCCACTGCTTTGAGGATTTTCCACATCACCCTCAATAGACATCATGCCTTCTTTACGGCTTTTGTTAAGAATGTCGTAAATTAAACTTAGGTTATCCATATGCATGGCTTTGTTGGCCTTACCCCCCATAACCACTTGTGGCATGATTCTGAATATGGCCATATGAATAGAGCCAGGGTTGGCAACAATATGCGCACCAATACCCGAACCTAAAATAATTATAAATTCATAAGGCTGCCAAAGTGCTGCTAGTACCCCATGGGCGCCAAGGTACCCAACGACGATACTACCGCAAACTATCGCGAAACCTAAAAAAAACAGCATTAATTAATATCCCTATAACACGCACGTATGCGCTTTGGTGTTCCGTCTATTGGTTAACTGCCAGAATACAAATAGCTTTAGCTAAAAATACTAAAATCAACAACTCCCAGCGGTCAGGTTTCCTTTAATTGAATAATGGTCACCAAATTTAATAAACATGGACTATTGTTAAATAAAGACCAGAAAAGAGCTTTCCTCAAATAGATGGATGCAAAAACCCCCCTCGGTGCAAAAGCTTGGCTTGAATTGGCTAAAAAAGCGCCGTTACCCATATTAAAAGCCTCAGCTAAGTTGCTAACTAAGCAAATTAAAGAGGGCGCTTCTCTCGCAGACATGGCCCAAACCATAGAGCGCGACCCAGCCCTGTGTCTGCACTTATTTTTAGCGGCTAACCGGCTTAACCAAAATAAAGAAGTAGAGATTTTATCGTTAAGCCATGTGGTCACAATACTGGGTATGCAGGGCGTGGTGAACGTAGTCAAACAAGCACCACAAATGGCGTTACATAAAAGCGATGCGTATCAAAAAGGATATTTGCAGTCTCAAGCAGACAGCAGTTTAGCAGGACATTTTGCTGAATACTGGTGTTCAAAAATGCATGTGGGTAATCCAGAAAAACTAAAATGGGCCACTATTATATCGGGTGCTCCGCAATGGATTATGTGGCGAGTTGGGTACGAGTCTATGCGTAAAAGCCAGTGGTTAGCTCAGCATGATTTTCACCCTTTAGAAAAAGTTGAGAACAGTGTATTTGGTTGTCAGCTTGATGACATTTCTAGAGTTGTGGGTAGGTATTTGAAATTACCGTTATTAGCTCAGCAGGTATTGGAACGTGCCGAGCGCCCAAGTTCACAGCAGTGGGGTAAAATGTTAAGCCCCAAGTATCTTGATTATTTCGATGATGATACAAGTTTAAAATTACAAAAATCTAAACCAGTAACGTTAATTGCTTTAGTGAGGTATTTGTCGGTTCAGGTTAATTTAGGTTGGATGCGTCGTCATTGCTTGCGTTCGCAAACTATTTTAGCTCATCTTTCAAATCAACCATTAGAGCAAGTGATTAAACAAAATCATCACCTTGCTGTTGAGCACAGCCGAAAAAATGTTTCAGTTCAGGTATTACCCGCCGCCGTTTCATTATTGTGGCCACACCAAAATGAATTAACCCGACCTTGGTTAAGGGTACCTATATCGTGTGTGGTGAATGAAATGAAAAAACAAAAGGTGACTGCTAACATCAACGAACCGCCTAGGCATGCAAATAAAGATCTACTAATGGGGCTAATCAGGCAATTTAATCAGCAAGCTGCCAGCTTCAAAGATGTTCATGAAATATTATTAGCATGCAATAAGGCCATAAACGAAGGACTAGGCATGCGCCGAACATTTGTTTGTGTATTGGATAAAAGTGGGAAGGTATTAAGGCCATTATATTGTGTAGGGATCGAAAAAGATTCACCTATAAGAGGCCTTAAAATAATGCTAGATAACAATAGATTTTTTGCCAAACTATTAAATCGTTCATCTAGTTTAAAAGTCGACTTAACAAATTTTAGCAAAGCTAAAAACATGCTTGATGCGAATGTATTAAAGACACTTAGTCATAAAAACTTTATGGCAATGTCGTTATTTGCAAATGGCAAACCGATTGGTATTGTATATGCCGACGCCAGTGCCCGTGAAGATTGTATTAGTGATAAAGAGTATCAAGCATTTCAAAAAATATGTCAGTGTACTTGCAATGCATTAGATAGCTATGTGCAAAAAAGAAAAGCTGGATAATTCCAGCTACTACTCTACATATTCACTATGCTAATGATTAAATTTATCTAATGCTAGAGCTAAATTATGGGTTGCTTCCCGAGCTCTGGCACTTAGTTTTGTTACCGATATAAATGCGTGCATACAATCATTATAATGTTGGTGCCTAGTATTTACTCCCGCAAGCTTTAATCGTTCAGCATAAGCTATACCATCATCTCTTAATGGATCAAACCCTAGCGTTAGTATAAAGCTATTTGGTGACTCGCTAATATCTTTTATCTGTAATGGACTTACTAGTGGTAGCGCAACCTCATTTAGATCGTTTAAAAAATTTCTTTTAAAGTAATCCATAAGATCGCGCGTTAGAATTAAATTTTTATTAAATTTATGATATGACTCGGTCAACCCTTGTAAGTCTAACATCGGATAGATTAAAAACTGAAAATCAGGCTTTACTTTACTACTAACAGGGATGCCTTGTTGTTGTGATTTCAAACCAATTAAACACGCTAGATAGCCCCCTGCGCTATCGCCTCCTACACCAATATGGCCAGGCGTAATATTAAGTTTTTCATGGTTGTTATTAATCCAGTTCCAAGCATCAATTGCGTCACAGATAGGGGTGGGAAATTTATATTCTGGTGCTAATCGGTAATCCACAGAAATAATATTCATATTGCCATGCTTTGCTAGATAACGACAAAACCGATCATGGGAGTTAATGCTGCCAATTACACAGCCGCCGCCATGAAAATAAACTAGAGTTTTAATCGGCGTGTCTATCTGAGGGTAGTATGCACGAATTTTTATTTCTGTTTGTACCATGTTATCGGTACTAACCGGAAGATAGAAATCTTTTACATGATGCATTTCAATCTTTTTAAGCCCTAATATTTTGTCCATTACTGTGAGTAATGGCCTAAAAAATTTAACAGGCAACTTATGTAAGGGCGTTAATGACAGCAATTTAGCCGCCATTAATTGTTTAGACTCTAGCATTGGACTTTGCAATGCCGCTCCTTGTAACGACAAGGGTGTGAGGTTGGTAGTATCCATTTTAAAATGACCTTGTTATAAGATGTTCCATTTGAGGCTCTTTCATTTCTTTAACCCACCTGCCCCAAGTATAAGGCCATAGAACGGGGTCGCCATCAACATCCAAATACCAGCTTTGGCAGCCGCCGACCCAGCTTGTACCTTTTAAGCCCTTTTTTACATATGCATTAAATTCGTCTACTGCATCTTGTTTGGGTTCAAATTCATCGTATTCACGGTGGCGCCATTTATCAATCATTTTAATAACATAGTCACCCTGTACTTCGCTCATGGCTATTACAGAGAAGTTACCAATAGGGGTATTGGGGCCTAACATCAAAAAGAAGTTGGGGTAGTCAGTTAACAACATTGAGCGATACGCTTTTATTTTATGCTCCCAAGCGGTATCAATATGTAAGTTATTTCGACCTATCAAGTTCATTGGTCGCATAAAGTTAAATGCATGGAAGCCAGTTGATAATACCAACACATCTAACTCATGATGTTTACCATCTTTTGTTACAATGCCTGTTTCTGTTATTCGTTCTATTCCGTCTGTTACGAGGCTTGCATTAGGTTTTTGAATGCTTTTATAAAAGGTAGTATTGATCACCACTCGTTTACAACCCACTTGATAGTCAGGCCGTAATTTTTCCCGTAAGGCTTTGTCTTTTATACTTAACTTTAGGTTTGCCTTGCATAAAAAGTTTAATAAATGTTTTTGGAAAAAGTGACCAGTGACAGCTTTAGTAAATATGTGTTCTAAAAAAAACTTACCACTATTACGATGAATTTTAGTAATGATAGGGAATCGAGTCATAAGTTTTCTCATGCTTTTAGAAAACTCAAAGTCTGGTAAATGCATTAACCATTGCGGGGTACGCTGAAATACAGATACCTTTGCCCCGGTATTAATCAATTCTGGAATAGCCTGAGCTGCCGTCGATCCAGTACCAATAACTCCTACCCGTGTAGATGCAGATATATCAACGTTATGGTCCCATTGGGCAGTATGAAACATCGAGCCTTTAAAACTTTCTATGCCAGGAATATCGGGGAACTTAGGGTGGTGTAAAATCCCAGATGCACAGACAATAAAATCGGCTACATAAGTTTTATTTTTACTGGTTTTAACTGTCCATTTACCTTGATTATATTTTGCGTCGGTAACGGCTTCGTTAAAACGTATGTCTCGTTTAACGTCATATTTGTCGCTGACATCTTCAAAATATTGTTTTATTTCTGGGCCACGGGCAAAAAAACGACTCCAGTTTGGATTAGGTTCAAATGAGTATGTGTACATATGAGCGGGCACATCGCATGCCGCTCCTGGGTAGGTATTCTCTCGCCAAGTACCGCCGACACAGTCTTTTTTCTCTAATACTATTATGTCGCTGATACCGGCCTTGCGCAGTTTGATGGTCATCAGTATGCCCGTCATACCAGCGCCAACAATAATGACAGCAGGGTTTCGTTTTTCTTGGGTCATCTCAGGCATCTCAATTATTTTTATTGTTGTTGTAACCGTTAAATCAATATAGCTACAAACCTACAGCTAGCATAGGAAATTTAGCGTAGTTGATCTACGGTTAAAATGGACGTATATTTGTGATTTTAAGACACTTGGTGGGAGATTATGGCTTTTCGTAGCATCGTAAGTGTGCAAATTATTATCAGCTACGGCTTAGAGCTGGGCATTACCGAGCATGTTTTATTACAAGGTTCTGGATTATCAAGCTTAGACTTAACCGACCATGAGCGCCTTGTTGAAGACCAGCAAGAGCTACATATACTGAACAATTTACTACTTAATACCAATCATCCATTTAAGGTTGGAATGGAGCTAGGATGCCGTTATCAGCTAACCAGCTATGGCATTATGGGTTATGCACTGTTGGCCAGCAGCACGGTAAAAAAAGCCATAGAGCTAGGTCTACGCTACTTAGATTTAACCTATGCCTTTTCAAAAATTAAGATAACTAATAGTAATGGGGATCTTGGTTTAGAGTTTGTGAGTGAGATACCAGGTGACCTAGGATTGTTAGTGCTAATTCGAGATATATGGGGCGCAGGTATTATTCAGCGAGAACTTTTTGCAAGCGGTAAGTTGCCAATCAAATTACAATTTTCATCCTCTCTTCCAGATGGCCTCTCATTGCAGGCTATGGAGCAAATGTTAGGCGCTGAGATTGTTTTTAATGGGGATTTTAATGGATTTATTGTATTTGAAAATCTATTAGATTTGCCACTAGTTAAGGCCAATGAAGCCACTGCTATAATATGTGAAGAACAGTGTAGCCAGCTGTTACAGCAAAAACAAAATTGGAAGCCTACGGCAAAACAGGTAAAAGACACGTTCATTCATTTAGGGTTAACCGCCTCTATGAACGACATAGCCAAGCATTTAGCGTGCAGCACTCGAACCCTTCATCGACAGCTAAAACAAGAGCATTCTAGCTGGCGACAGATACGTGATGATGTGCGAACCGGTATAGCAGAAGAGCTTTTGCTAAAGCCTATGCAGCTTGACGAAATAGCTGAGCGTCTTGGTTTTAGTGATGGGGCCAACTTTAGTCATAGTTTTAAGCGCTGTAAAAATATGACTCCGAGCCAATACCGAAAACAAGCCTATTCAAAAATACAAACCCATTTACATGCACAGATGAAAAATAACTAAAAAGCAGATAAAATCGGACACCTTATCTATCCTTGTTTAAAATACGTTTAAACTTTTAAAGGCCGTAGCCATGACAACCAATCAAGATAGCGAAATTACAGGTATATTGCCGCTGATCTTAGAGCCAAGTGAGCTTGAAGAAGCTTTAGGTCAAAACAACTTGTTAGTGCTCGATTTAGGAAAAACCTACGATCAAGCCCACATACCTGGCGCTATATGGGTTGCTCCGGCGGACATTCAGTTGGGGATTAAACCCGCAACAGGAAAGCTGCCAACTAAACAGCAGCTATCTATTCTATTCAGTCGCTTGGGTTTAACCGCCGATACCCATGTTGTGGTTTATGATGATGACGGCGGCCCATGGGCTGGCCGAATGATTTGGGTGTTAGACAGTATTGGGCATCAGCATTACAGTTTTTTAAATGGGGGAATTCACAGCTGGTTAGCCGAAAAACGTCCTGTGCAGACTGAGAGCAATCAGCCTGTTGCCAGTGACTATTTAGTCCAGAATATTGATACTTCTGTGAGTATTACCAAAGACGAATTGCTCACGGCTATACAGCAAAGCAGTGTTCAAATTTGGGATGCACGCTCTTACCAAGAATATACTGGTGAAAAAGCTAATAGTGCCCGTGGTGGCCATTTACCCGGTGCCCGCAGTTACGAGTTCACTCGTGCACTAGATGCAAATAACGCGATGCGGTTAAGAGACTTAGGCGACATTAAATCTGAATTAAATAAGTTGGGTATAAATGGCGAAAAGGATGTGGTGAGTCACTGCCAAACTCATCGCCGCTCAGGAATTTCTTACGTAGTGTGTAAAGCACTGGGTTGGCACATGAAGGCATACGATGGCAGTTGGAGCGAGTGGGGGAATGATCCTTTGGTTCCTATTGAAACTGGCAATCAGTGAATAGCTTGCAGATCAGCAAGCAGTAAGAAAAATTTTGTTCAAAAAATAGTGCCTATTAAAGTAGGCTTGTTAAGTATTTATAAAATGGAAAAATTTTAACGTGAAAGATAATTTATTTGTATTTAGTCAGTTCATCATCCCACAGCATTTGTTGTCTCGTTTAGTGGGTTGGTTTGCTAGCACTAAGATTGAGTTTATTAAAAATTTATTCATCAAGAACTTTGCTAAAAAGTTTGATGTGAATATGGGTGAAGCAAAAATAGAAGACCTGGAAGAATTTGCCAGTTTTAATGATTTTTTTACCCGCGAATTAAAACAGGGCGCACGCCCCATTGCCGATACTAAGTTAGTTAGTCCAGCCGATGGCGCGGTTAGTCAATTGGGAAAAATTGAATTAGGCCGTGTATTTCAAGCAAAAGGTCGTGACTTTAGTGTGACTGAATTATTAGGTGGAGACAGCGATCGTGCGCAGCCTTATTTAAATGGTGACTTCACCACTATTTATTTGTCGCCTAAAGATTATCACCGTGTGCACATGCCGTGCGCGGGTACATTACTTGAAACCATCTACGTTCCTGGCGATTTATTCAGCGTAAATCCAACCACGGCCCAAGGTGTTGACGGTTTGTTTGCGCGTAATGAACGCTTGGTATGTATGTTTGATACCGAGCATGGGCCAATGGCCATGGTACTGGTTGGCGCGATGATTGTTGCCGGCATTGAAACAGTTTGGTCTGGTCAGGTTTGTCCGTTGCCTAAAATAGCGCAAGTGCAAAAATTTGATGGTCAGAAAATCAAGTTAGAAAAGGGTGAAGAAATGGGTCGCTTTAAGCTGGGTTCTACTGTTGTACTGTGCTTTCCTGAAGACACTATTAAGTTCAAGCAAGAAATTCAAGCCACTTCGCCATTGATGATGGGCCAAGCACTAGCGGATTAATTGCTAGTTTAAAAGCGCCCCTCATAAAAAAGCGCCCCTCATAAAAAAGCGTCCCTCACAAAAAAGCGCCGCTTTTTTTATGGAGGCTAGATTATGTTATTTAACTTTTTCTTGGCCGCGCACATTTACTTCATCTAAGCTGGCCACAATTTGCTGAAAGCTAGTGAAGCGGCCTTGGCTAATTTCACCATCGGCTAGCGCTTTTTTCATGGCGCACTTAGGTTCAGCTTGGTGTTTGCAATCACGGAATTTACACATACCCACAAACGGCTGAAATTCTTTAAAGCCTTCTAAAATTTCATGTTCTTCCATATGCCATAAGCCGTATTCGCGAATACCCGGGCTATCGATCAAGTCGCCGCCACTGGGAAAATGAAATAAGGTGGCTGTAGTTGTAGTGTGTTTGCCTGTTTTACTTTGAGCGCGCAAACCGCCTACCCGTATATCTTCGTCTGGCAGCAAGGTAGAGACTATATGAGATTTACCCACACCACTTTGTCCAACAAATACACTAATACGGTCCTTTAATAAGACTTTTAAATCCTCTAAGCCGCCTTCAGTTATCGCACTGGTTTGCACAAACCGATAGCCAATAGCCTCGTAATCTTTAATTAGGGCTTCAAAGTGCCCACGATTCTCATCGCTTACTAGGTCAATTTTGTTTAGGCAAAGTACTGGCTCAATGCCACTTACCTCGGCCGCAACTAAATAGCGGTCAATTAAGTTACGGTGTGCATGGGGCTCGGGTGCTACTACAATCACCATGTAGTCTATGTTCGCCGCTACCGACTTTAACTCCCCATACATGTTGGGGCGTTGTAATTCACATTGGCGATCGTGGCGAGCAACGACGACACCTAGTTCGGTACCAGGACGCCAAGTCACATTGTCACCAGTAACTAGGCCACCTAGGTTTGCGCGCATATAACAACGCATACGAGTAGTGTCTTCAGCCTCGATTAATACTTGAGTGCCAAAGTGACTAATTACCTGACCATTTTGTTCAGGACCAAGATCACCACCTTCCAATTCGTGATGGATAGTGTCTTCTTTTTTGTCGGCGCGTTCATTGCGTTCTTGCTGAATTTTATTAATTCGCCACGCTTGTCGCTTATTAAGCTTTCGTTTTGCCATTTAATCTAACAGGTGCCCTAACATACAAATTGTGTTCAAATTGAGCCTCAATTAAGTATATAGACAATCACCTCTTAATTCAGGCCTTAGGTCAGATAAAAGCCAAATCCTATGAGCTGGCGGTAAAAAAGAGGGTATAAGGCAGGGTTATGGAATCTAAACACAATCTCATTTGGATCGATCTAGAAATGACGGGTCTAGAGCCCGCCACTGATGTAATTATAGAAATTGCTACCATTGTTACCGACGGTGATTTAAATGTACTGGCAGAAGGCCCGGTGCTGGCAATTTATCAGCCTGATAGCATTATCGACAACATGGATGATTGGAATACCAAAACCCATGGTAATTCAGGTTTGGTGCAACGCGTTAAAGACAGCAAGGTAGACGAAGCTGAAGCCGTTAAACAAACCATTAAATTTTTACAGCAGTATATTGGTAAAGGCATTAGCCCTATGTGTGGTAACAGCGTGCATCAAGATCGCCGCTTTATGAATAAGTACATGTTAGAGCTAGAAGACTTTTTTCACTACCGCAATATAGATGTGAGTACCTTAAAAGAACTGACGCGTCGCTGGGCACCTGAAAAACTAACAGGGTTAACTAAAAAAGGATCCCATCAAGCACTTGATGATATTCGTGAAAGTATTGAAGAAATGCAGTACTACCGTAAACACGTAATGAGCATCTAACAAAAATTCACCTGTAGGAGTCGCACCCCGTGCGCGACATGCCGACAGGTTGGAGCCTGCTAGCAGACGAAGAGCTAGTTGGTCTAACTTTATTCCACCCACAAAAAAGCCGACATAAATGCCGGCTTTTTTTAACAACTTAAGAAATTACTTCTTCTTTTTAGCTGCTTGACGTTCTTTCTCTTCAGCAATTACTTTCTCTGCACTGAAGTTAGAGAGTGACATGCTGAAAGGTTGGAGTCTGCTTGCAGACGAAGGGCTGTTTAGTCCAACTAAAGACCTAGTCCTACACCCACAAAAAAGCCGACATAAATGCCGGCTTTTTTTAACAACTTAAGAAATTACTTCTTCTTTTTAGCTGCTTGACGTTCTTTCTCTTCAGCAATTACTTTCTCTGCAACAGAGTTAGGACATGCTGAGTAATGAGCGAATTCCATCGAGAACTGACCACGACCAGAAGTCATAGTACGTAGCGATCCGATGTAACCAAACATTTCAGATAAAGGAACGTCTGCTTTAATACGAACACCAGAACCAGAAGCGTCCTGTCCACCGATAATGCCACGACGACGGTTAAGGTCACCGATTACATCACCAACGTGATCATCTGGAGTGAACACGTCAACTTTCATGATTGGCTCAAGAAGTTGTGCGCCCGCTTTAGGGATAGACTGACGGAACGCGCCACGTGCTGCTAATTCAAATGCGATAGCAGAGGAGTCAACTGCGTGGTAACCACCATCATATACTTCGATTTCAACGTCTAGAACTGGGAAGCCAGCTAGAACACCGTTTGCCATCATGCCTTTGAAGCCTTTCTCAATAGCAGGAAGGAATTCTTTAGGCACGTTACCACCAACAACAGATGAAGTGAACGTGAAGTCAGAACCTTTTTCGCCTGGCTTGATGCGGTAATCAATTTTACCGTATTGACCAGAACCACCAGATTGTTTCTTGTGGGTGTAAGAATCTTCAATCGATTGAGTAATCGTTTCACGGTAAGAAACCTGTGGCTCGCCTACTTCTAGATCAACACCGTATGTACGACGTAAGATATCAACTTTGATATCTAGGTGAAGCTCACCCATTCCGCGAAGGATAGTTTGACCTGTTTCTTCGTCAGTGTGTACAAGGAAAGTAGGATCTTCTGCAACCATTTTACCAATCGCAACGCCCATTTTCTCAGAACCGCCTTTATCTTTAGGAGTAACAGAGATAGAGATTACTGGCTCAGGGAATACCATGGCTTCAAGAGTACATGGGTTTTTAGGATCACAAAGTGTATGACCAGTCTGAACGTTCTTCATGCCTACAATCGCGATGATGTCACCGGCTTGAGCAGAGTCTAATTCTTTACGATCGTCAGCTTCCATTTCACACATACGACCAACGCGCTCTGTTTTACCAGTAAACGAGTTAAGAATAGTGTCGCCTTTGTTCAATTTACCAGAGTAAACACGAACGAAGGTTAAGGCGCCAAAACGGTCATCCATTATTTTAAATGCAAGAGCACGGAAAGGTTGATCAACAGCTACTGTTGCAACTTCGCCAGTGGCTTCACCAAATTCATCAGTCAAAGGCTGTGGAATAACTTCGTCTGGTGCTGGAAGGTAATCAACAACCGCATCAAGAATTAATTGAATACCCTTGTTCTTAAACGCAGAACCACAGTAGGTAGGGAAGAACGTAAGGTCACGTGTACCTTTACGGATACAAGCTTTGATCTCTTCAATAGAAGGTACTTCGCCTTCCATGTAAGCCATCATAATATCGTCGTCTACTTCTACAGCTGTTTCAACTAATTGATCGTAGTACATATCTACGTCGTCAACCATGTCAGCTGGAACGTCTTCAATAACGAAGTTTTCAGGCAGACCAGTGTCATCCCATACGTAAGCTTTCTTAGTAAGAACGTCTACAACACCTATGAAGTCATCTTCAGTACCAATAGGAAGTGTCATTACAAGAGGCTTAGCGCCAAGTACGTTTTCAACTTGATCTACAACTTTAAGGAAGTCAGCACCTAGACGGTCTAATTTGTTAACGAAGATGATACGAGAAACACCCGATTCATCAGCATAACGCCAGTTTGTTTCTGACTGAGGCTCAACACCACCAGAACCACAGAATACGCCGATGCCGCCATCTAGAACTTTAAGAGAGCGATATACTTCTACTGTGAAGTCAACGTGTCCAGGAGTATCGATGATGTTCATGCGGTGATCATCCCAGAAGGTAGTGATCGCAGCTGACTGAATGGTAATACCGCGCTCAGCTTCCTGTTCCATGAAATCGGTAGTTGATTCACCATCGTGAACCTCACCTGTTTTATGGATTTTACCAGTCAACTTCAGGATACGTTCTGTAGTGGTGGTTTTACCGGCATCAACGTGGGCGAAGATACCTATGTTTCTGTATTTGGATAGATCAGTCATAAGTTGCTCAAAACTAGCGAAAAAAATTTGGTGCCAGATTTTAAAGGCTTTAGCGTCATTAATGAACAAAAATATTGATAAATTTATAAATTAACCTTGAAAAAGAGTATTTATTACTGAAAACCACCCATTAGTCAGCCTAAGCAACTAGGATTAATAGTTATGCAATGACTGTTATAGCCAATTGGTCTAGATGAGTCGAAAGCTAGGGGATAAATAAGAGCATTGGCTATTAATGCTAAATGACTGGTGTACGCTTCAATCAACTTGAGAGAGGGGTCACATTTAAACCCTATGAAATAGATCAGAATACCCTTCAAGAATTTGCAATATAATGAGATGTAAAAGTCATGCCGTATTTGAAAAATATGCTGTTACTTGTGCTGAGCTTATCACTAATAGCCTGCAGCCAACCTGAGTCACCAGAAGAAAGTGCTGGCGTGAATAACACGGGTGTACTGGGTCTAGACTTTACGCTTAATCAAGATGAATTTGACGCATTGTCGGCCGATAATCAGTTTGTAGTAGCCAATAAAGTATTGTCGACCATGTATCGTGGTCTGCCTATGGATGAGTTTTTTGATGTGTCGCAAGGACTGACTAATCCGCAGGTGAAAGATACGTCTTTTATCAATGATCTTCAGCGTAACTTAGCTACTAGGCTTTCTGGCGCAGAACTCCAACAGGCTAGGGCACTTACTTTTGGCCAAGATGACGATGCGACTACCGTCAGTGTTGATGAGTCTATTCCGGCTATGTTCATTAGCTCGGATTCTGACGATCACCCGCACCAGGTCACAATGGCAAAAGCACAGAGCTACCCTATTAGTAAAAATCAACTGACTCATTGGATGAGTTATTTCTTGGCCAATACCATTATGTTTTCTCCTGCGCGAGAAATGGAAAGTACTGATGAGCAAGATATTGGCAGGGTGTTATCGTATTTAGAGCTAAGTATTGCTGCCGATACCCCTATCCGAGACACAATAAGAGGCTGGTTAAATAACTTAAGTCGTTGGCGAGTATCACGTTCAGCTGAGAATCACGCGTTAGAAATGTTTGAGCTGTACTTGGGTATCTTTAATGATACTGAAGAAGAGCAGCAAAATACCATTAATGGCGGTAAGGCCTGCTCTGCTTGGTTACTAACAGACAATGATGCTGATTATCAATTGAAGAAGGATCCTTTTGTTGAAGAAGGAGTCGAGTCTGTAAAGGTATTTGATAACTTTATCTCTTCGTGTGCCGAATTATACGATTTAGTATCAGGGCACCCACTAATAATTCCCCGTGTTACAGAAGTTATCGTGAACTACTTTTTAGATGGCTCGACCACAGAAGCTAAGCAGTCATTGATTCAGAGCATAGTAAATACTGGACCGGTTACCTTTCAGGATATTTTCTTGCCTATTATGTTTTCCAAGGAGTTCCTATTAAATTCTGAGCGTCCAAAAACATTTGAAGAAAATACCTTTGGATTTTTGCACTCTATGCATTGGACGCCTAGATCAGATAGTGGCAATTTAGATGATCGAATTCTAGATGTGATGCTTGACTCAAGTTCTAATAATAGCAACATGGCGGTGCACAATATGGGGTGGGCGGCAATGGACGCTAAAATTGGGCGTACGCCATTTTTACCAATGGATTCGTTAAGTTTTGCCACTTATCACAAGGGCGTTCGTGAATCGGTTTTATTGAATAATCGCGCGTTTGATGGTCGTGTGCACCCTAAGCGTACAGATTACACTGAAGCTGCGGAGCCAAGAGAGCCGCCGTTTACAATCAGAAATGGTGCTTTTTATATTGCTGGAACTGAAAACCTAAAGCCAGAATTAGAGGGTATTGGTGTTAATGATTTTATTGACTTAGTTTTTCTTAGTGCGTTGGGCAGAAGAGCCACCGATGAAGAGACTGAAGGCTTTATCGCTGAGGGCACGGCTCGAGATTACTTAAGAATTTATGACGATGTGTTGGAGTTGCGACGCAGTGGTGGTGGTGACGACGAAATTTATGAGTATTGGGTAGACGACTTTGCTGAAGTCATGCTTGATTACATTTCTCGTTTACCTGAGTTTTATTATTATCGTTCGGTAGAAGGTTAGAGGCCAGATATATGAAAAGAAGAAATTTTTTAAAGTTTGCCTCTTCCATGGCTGCAGCAAGAGCATTACCTATCGGCTTAGGTATGAGTGCATTAGCGCAGCGAGCTTATGCGGCTAGTCCAAATTATTCTGCAGTAAATATAGCGCTACCCACCGTTATGCCGCAGATAATTAATATATTTATGTACGGTGGCGCGTCAGAGTTGGCGGGTAATTTAACTAATATTGTCGATATTAATACCAATTCAATGAACGACTATTCTGCAGGTAATGCATTTGGCAGTGGGATTTTGACTGCCACCACCGATGGAGGGCAAATCACAGCTAATAACTTTTGGGCCAATGCTGGTGGCACCCATATGGAGGATATGTTGACGGCTGGTGATATGGCGATATACCGAACTATTTACAAGCAAAAAAGAGCAACTAGGTCTCATCGTGAAAGTATTTATATGTCGCATAAAGGCACCATTGATATTGAAAATGCCCCAGGCATTGGATCTCGTCTAGCGCTTATGATGATGGAAAATGCTAGTAGCTACTCTGGCGCTAATATGGCTGATGGATCAATGATGGGTAGTCTAGATAATCTTACACTTCCATTTGTGTCATTCGAAGGTGATTCACAAACGTTTGCTCTAGACCCATCAAATACTATGCCTAATTATTTAAGAGGGTTGACTATGGATGATCAATTCAACAATCCTTACAGTCGAGGCAGTCTCGGTGGCTCAGAAGTGTCTATTGATGCATTATTACAAACTCGATTGGCTCAGATTGAGTCTTCAAAAAGCAAATACAGTGCTGCTTGGAATGGCTTTGACAAGCGAGATGAGCTTGAGGGTCGTATGGCAGACCTATCAGATCTGTTAGAGGGAACAGCCTCTAATGGTAATTTATCAAGTGCCGCTGTATTGGGTGTTACTTATCCTAATACTAATTTTGGTCGTCAGCTTGAAGCTGCTGTTACTCTGGCTATTCATAACCCTCAAACATTATATATGGCGGTTGGGACGCCTGGCTTAGGTGGTTGGGACGATCATAACAATGGTATTGATCGCTACCCTGATCGAATGGATCAGCTCATGGAAGCTATTAAGGCTGGTATGGCGCATATTAATGCATCCAACGGTGTTGATACGCTGGCGGGTAATACGAGAACCAGTACCGATAATATTATCATTAACGTAATGGGTGATTTTGGCCGCCTAGTTAATCTGAATGGATCGGGGGGTTGGGATCATGCCAATAACCAAAACCTTTATACTTTTGGTGGTGCAGGCGTAAGGCCGACAAAAGAAGCGGCGGCTATGGGCACGGTTGTAGGTACAACTGCGCGCTCTGGTACCAGTAAAACCAATAATCAATACACAGTGCCAACAACCGACAGCCCTACTTGGGAGCCTATGTCAGTAGCATCGTCTATATATGGTTATTTTGGTGCCACTAACTCTAATGTAATGACTGCTAGTCCAGACAACCTAGATGGCGATGTTCGCTTGGAAGACAAGTTGTAACAATTGTCCAATGATTAATTAAAACAAAAAAGCCCCTGATTTTTCATCAGGGGCTTTTTTGTAACTGGCTATTTGTTTTGCGTTATTAACAATTAGGACTATTTAAACGCCTTACTAAAATCAAGCTGCACAAAGTAGGCGCCATCATCATTAATAATTGCGTCTGTATAGTTGCGATGATAATAGCCAATACGAGTATCAATAGAAGTGTTGCTACTGGTTTTGTAAATATACTTTGTCCCTAAGGTCGCTGTCTGCATCTCGCTAAGGCGTATGTCGGCAGATGCATGCTGGGGCAGAGTAATATCGTTAAATACAGCGCCTGATTCAATTTCTATGGTGCGAGTATAAAAATTGGCTGCCGACTGGTGATAGAGTCTCGCGAATGGCTCAAGTATGTGATTGTTATTGAGGGGGAAATTATATGTACCTTCAAATGTATGGGAGCTCAGGTCCCAGTCATCTTTGTGGTAGCGATATGTGAGGCCCATATAGTGGCCACTTGATGGTAGCTCATGTTTGATTTTGGAGTATAGAATCACTCGCTTTCTAGCGTCAGGGCGGCTTTCGGAGACCTGAGTTAACTCCACGTCATTAGAGTCAGCAAGACTAATAATCTTGTAAGGGTCGGTATGGTAGCCAAGAGATTCGCTAAACGTAAGGTTGACCATAGCTTGTGTGCGACGATTGATTACGTAGGTCAAGCCAAATAAGATATCCATGGAGTTCTTAGTGCCTTGGCCATAGGTTTCGCCAGCACCTATCTGCGCCAAAGGTTCTGGAGTGGTTTCGTCACTTCGGCTGACTTTATCGGTGGCCAGTCCGATGGCTGCGGAAAGTGTATAAGATTTATCTTTAGCATCCTTTTCAACCCCAATGCTGCCGCCTAAAGCCGTGTAGTCACCTTCAACAGAAACATAGGTGCCTAAGTTGCTGCGCCATAATCTAGCCCATTCGTGCCCCCATTGAACATCAAATGAAAGCCTAGTGTCATCAAATGCTACTTTGCCACCACTGCCGCCAGCGCCTGAAACTCCGCCACCAGATACTCCTGATACAGATACGGTTTCTGAGTCGGGAAGTGCCCCTGAAGGTGTAGCTCCACTGAGGGTATCGAATACCAATCCCAGTTTTATAGTATCTTTATCGCTGAGGTTGCCGCTGATCATAGCCATGTAGGTATCTACAGTTACATAATCGGGTTCTTCGTAATACAAATAGCCAACATCTATATCCCAATTACTATAAAGAGGTGCCTCAGTTTCGGCTTGAGCATTAGGAAGGGTAAGTAATGCGCCAGTAGCCAAGCTCAATTGACTACTAATATTCTTAAACGATTTCTTAGTTACAACCACAACCACCACCCCCAACACTAGTGCCACCGGTAGACCCTTCTTTGCTGAAATAGATGTGGTCGTTCACGTAGCTATCAATTTGACTGCCTTCAAGAGACATCTCTTTTTTAGCTAAAACACCTTTTTGCCAAGGCTTGACGGTTTCGGTTTTAAGCATCGAGCATGCGGAAAGAAATAATAATGTACACACTATAAATGCGTACTTAAAAGAAGAGCTGTACATAAAATAGGCATCTCTATTAAGGTGGTGAGTTCAATATGGGTAATACTTTATAACTATAGAGTAAAAAGGTCAGTGACTTGGTTCCCAATCACGCCAAAAGAAAGATAAATAACTTGTACATAAATTAAACAAATCGGGCTTGACATTGCACTAAAATAGACCTGTTTATTTTTTCAGCAGCCGTCTTTCTAGGCCGCATATTCACTAGGCTCTGAAGGAAGTATTAGGGTTGACAGGTTGACTAGATCACTTTATAATTCGCGTCCCTGTAAAAAGGGGTAAGCGGAATTATCTTTCATTTTCGGAGTTCTTGGTTATGCAAAACCAGAAAATTCGTATCCGGCTGAAGGCCTTTGACCATCGCCTGATCGACCAGTCTACGCAAGAAATTGTGGAGACAGCTAAACGCACTGGCGCTCAGGTTCGTGGTCCTATACCGCTGCCCACACGTAAAGAGCGTTTAACAATATTGGTTTCACCGCACGTCAACAAAGACGCGCGCGACCAATATGAGATTCGTACACACAAGCGCATGCTCGACATTGTTGAGCCTACTGAGAAAACAGTAGATGCGCTTATGAAGTTAGATCTAGCTGCGGGTGTTGAAGTTCAAATTAGCCTTGGTTAATTTGTAATAAAAACTTTAAACACGCGCACTGATCTGGCATCAGTGTAACGCTTTATGGGCGGCCATAGTGGGTATTCAGCCCCGTACACAAGAGGTATTAACATGGCACTTGGATTAGTAGGTAAAAAAGCGGGTATGACTCGTATATTTACTGAAGACGGCGCTTCTGTTCCAGTAACAGTTATTGAGATTACACCTAACCGTGTTTCTCAAATTAAAACAACTGATACTGACGGATATAATGCTGTACAAGTAACAGCAGGCGAGAAAAAGGCTTCACGCGTTTCTAAAGCTGCGGCAGGTCACTTTGCGAAAGCAAATGTTACTGCGGGCAATAGTCTGTTGGAATTCCGTACTGAAGAAGTAGCGGAATTCAACGTTGGTGACGAATTAACAGTAACTCGCTTTGAAGCGGGCCAAACTGTTGATGTTACTGGCACATCAAAAGGTAAAGGTTTCCAAGGTGGTATCAAGCGCTGGAATTTCAGTATGCAAGATGCAACTCACGGCAACTCCTTGTCTCACCGTTCAAACGGTTCTATCGGTCAATGCCAAACACCAGGTCGTGTTTGGAAAGGCAAAAAAATGTCTGGCCACATGGGCGCTGAACGCGTAACAACTCAAAATCTTGAGATTGTTCGCGTAGATGCGGAAAGCAACTTAATCCTGGTAAAAGGTGCGCTTCCGGGCTGCACTGGTGGTCAATTGATCATTAGACCAGCGATCAAAGCTCGCGGATAAGGGGGAAATCAATGGATATTAATATTCAAGGTGGATCCACTGTTACACTTTCAGATGCTGCTTTTGCTCGTGATTACAACGAAGCATTGGTACACCAGTTAGTAACAGCCTACCTAGCAGGCGCCCGTCAAGGCTCTAAAGCACAGAAAAGTCGCTCAGATGTAAGCGGCGGCGGTGCAAAGCCATGGCGTCAAAAAGGTACTGGCCGAGCACGTGCTGGTACTTCTCGTGGTCCGATCTGGCGTAGTGGTGGTGTAACATTCGCTGCACGTCCTCGTGACTTCGATCAAAAGTTAAACAAAAAGATGTATCGCGCAGCGATGCAAGCTATTTGGTCTGAGCTTGTTCGTCAGGATCGTTTAGTAGTAGTAGATAGCTTTGATGTGGAAGATCACAAAACTAAAGCGTTTGCAGCTAAATTGTCTGGCATGGATTTAACAAACGTTCTTATTGTTGATGCAGAAGTTAACAAAAACGTTTATCTAGCGTCTCGCAACCTACCAAACGTAGCCGTTGCTGAAGCAGATGGTGTTGATCCTGTTAGCCTGATTTCTTTCGAAAAAGTGCTTGTAACAGTATCTGCACTTAAGAAAGTTGAGGAGATGTTAGGATGAACCAAGAGCGTATCTATAAAGTTCTACTTGGACCTCATATCTCTGAGAAAGCAACAGTTGTAGCGGATAGAGACGGCCAGTTCGTTTTCCGTGTATCACCTGATGCAACCAAGCCAGAAATAAAAGCAGCCGTTGAGTTCTTATTCGAAGTTAAAGTTCGAAATGTACAAGTTCTTAACATTAAAGGTAAAACCAAGCGTACAGCGCGTGGAATTGGCAAGCGTAACGATTTGCGTAAAGCATACGTTCGTTTAGCTGACGGTCACGACATTGACTTCGCTGGCGTCGAGTAATAAGGAGTAGTTAAGATGGCATTATTAAAAACCAAGCCAACTTCTGCTGGACGTCGTCACGTTGTTAAGGTCGTTAATTCGGATCTTCACAAAGGTCGTCCGCACTCTGCATTGACAGAGAAGCAAAGTAAGTCTGGTGGTCGTAATAACAACGGTCGTATCACTACTCGCCATATTGGCGGTGGTCATAAGCAGTTATACCGTATTGTTGATTTTAAACGTAACAAAGATGGCATCCCAGCCAAAGTTGAACGTTTAGAGTACGATCCAAACCGTAGCGCAAACATTGCATTAGTATGTTATGCCGATGGTGAACGTCGTTACATTCTAGCCCCTAAAGGCTTGAATGCTGGTGATCAAATCATCTCTGGCGAAACTGCACCTATTAAAGTAGGTAGCACGATGGCAGTACGTAACTTACCTTTGGGTAGTGTTATACACAACATCGAACTGAAACCTGGTAAAGGCGGCCAAATGGCTCGTTCAGCTGGTACTTCAGCGCAGTTAATCGCAAAAGATGGAGCGTATGTAACATTACGTCTTCGTTCAGGTGAAATGCGTAAGATTCTTGCAGACTGTCGTGCCACATTGGGCGAAGTTAGCAATTCAGAACACAGCCTACGTCAACTAGGTAAAGCTGGCGCGAGTCGCTGGCGTGGTGTTCGTCCTACTGTTCGTGGTGTAGCAATGAACCCGGTAGATCACCCACATGGTGGTGGTGAAGGTCGTACTTCGGGTGGTCGTCACCCAGTATCTCCTTGGGGTGTGCCGACTAAAGGCTACAAAACTCGTAAGAATAAGCGTACTGACAAGCTAATTGTCCGTCGCCGTTCTAAATAACGGATAGGGTGAATTAAATGCCACGTTCATTAAAGAAAGGTCCATTTGTTGACCATCACCTTATGGCTAAGGTTGAAACAGCTCTAGAAAAGGGCGATCGCAAACCAATTAAGACTTGGTCTCGTCGATCTACTATTTTCCCTGAGTTTGTTGGTTTAACCATTGCAGTTCATAATGGTCGTCAACATATACCAGTACTTGTAAGCGAAGAAATGGTTGGGCACAAGTTAGGCGAATTCGCCGGAACTCGTACCTATAAAGGTCACGTTGCTGATAAAAAGGCTAAGAGGTAATTTGAGATGGAAACAGTCGCTAAACTAAAAAGCGCTCGTCTTTCTGCTCAGAAAGCCAGATTAGTTGCGGATCAAATCCGCGGTAAATCAGTAGCAGACGCTTTAAACATTTTGTCTTTCAGCCCTAAAAAGGGTGCAGAGTTAATCAAGAAAGTTCTTGAGTCTGCAATCGCCAACGCCGAGCACAACGATGGTGCCGACGTGGACGAGCTGGAAGTTTCTACCATCTTCGTTGACGAAGCTATGACAATGAAACGTATTCGCCCTCGTGCGAAGGGACGCGCAGATCGCATTCTAAAACGTTCATGTCATATCACCGTTAAGGTAACAGAGGTCTAAGGTTATGGGTCAGAAAGTACATCCTACGGGCATGCGCCTGGGCATTACCAAAGATCACAACTCTGTTTGGTATGCTGGAAAAGATAAGTATGCAGATCAACTGCTAACTGATATTCAAGTTCGCTCTCTTATAGAGAAACGTCTTGAAAAAGCATCAGTAAGTAAAGTTGTAATTGAGCGTCCAGCTCAGACTGCAAAAATCACCATTCACACAGCCCGTCCAGGCATCGTGATTGGTAAAAAAGGTGAAGACGTGGATCGCTTACGTAAAGACGTAGCGGACATGATGGGTGTTCCCGTTCATCTTAACATTGAAGAGATTCGCAAGCCTGATCTTGATGCGAAGCTTGTTGGCCAGTCAGTAGCTAGCCAATTAGAGCGTCGTGTAATGTTCCGTCGTGCCATGAAGCGTGCAGTTCAAAATGCAATGCGTGGTGGTGCTGGTGGTATTAAGATTCAAGTAAGCGGTCGTTTAGGCGGTGCAGAAATTGCTCGTGCAGAATGGTATCGTGAAGGCCGAGTGCCTCTACATACTCTTCGTGCAGATATCGATTACGCTACCTACGAAGCTCACACAACTTATGGTGTTATTGGCATCAAAGTGTGGATCTTCAAAGGCGAAATCCTTGGTGGTATCGATGAAGTTCGTGCCCGCGCTAAAAGTGGCGGTGCTAAAAAGCAACGCCAAGCGAAGTAAGGGGAGCGTAAAAGATGTTACAACCTAAACGCACAAAATTCCGTAAGATGATGAAAGGCCGCAACCGCGGTCTTGCAAAAGGCAGCAAAGTTAGCTTTGGACAGTATGGTCTAAAAGCTACCGGTCGCGGTCGCATCACTGCACGTCAAATTGAATCGGCTCGTCGTGCGATGAACCGTAAAATTAAACGTGGCGGTAAAATCTGGATCCGTATCTTTCCTGATAAGCCGATTACCAGCAAACCTCTTGAGGTTCGTCAGGGTAAAGGTAAGGGTAACGTTGAATATTGGGTATGCCAGATTCAACCAGGTCGTGTCCTATATGAGATGGAAGGTGTTAGTGAAGAGCTAGCGCGTGAAGCATTCACACTTGCTGCTGCCAAACTACCCGTTTCAACTACATTTGTTACGCGGACGGTGATGTGATGAACGCACAAGATTTACGTGAAAAATCTGCCGACGAACTCAGTGTTGAGTTAAAAGGCTTGTTAGCGGAACAATTTAAATAACGCATGCAAAAGGCAACTTGCCAACTTGGTCAAAGTCATTTGCTAAAAGAAGTGCGTCGCGATATCGCGCGCGTTAAAACCATCATCAACCAGAAAGCAGGTGAATGATTATGGCTGAAGCGATAGTACGTACTCTTACCGGTAAGGTCGTTAGCGACAAAATGGACAAAACCATTACTGTATTGATTGAGCGTCGCGTAAAGCACCCAATCTACGGTAAGTTTGTTAAACGCTCCACTAAGCTGCACGCGCATGACGAACAAA
>JAWUVO010000081.1:0-9067 GCA_034112325.1 Bermanella sp.
ATTTAGCTTATTTAGTCAGCCATTGCCAAGCTTGACCTAATCTTTCATAAAAAGCCGTTTCACTTTTTTGTAATCCTTGCGCGTTAAACATCCAGGTTGTATTGCGATGCTCAAGCGTTAAATGATTACTGGGTGCTGGAATCACATTAATACCCTGTTGTTTAAAATATTCTAAGGCTCTTGGCATGTGGCTGGCGCTGGTAACTAACGCGACAGTTTTATTTTGTACAATGTGTTTGGCCGCAATAGCTTCTTCTTTTGTGTCCTTAGGTTTAGTAAGCTGAGTAATTCGGTGGTTACTTATACCTAAAAAAACCGCTGCATCAGCATAAGCTTCAGCGCAACTCTTGATATTATTATTGTCATAACCACTTACTATTAATTGACTATCTGGTTGCGCATTTAAAATTCGAATACCTTCTAGTAAACGTTTTAATGCCGTACTAGAAAGTTGATTAATAATAGGCTTTTGGCTATCAGCATTTACCTTGTTGCCCAGTACCATCACGTAATCGACCTTGGTATTTATATCAAAGATAGCAATATTATGTTCGATGGGACGTAATAGGATATTAGCCGTAGGATTCCAGCTGAAAAAAATTAACGCTAATAATCCAATTGAGCATAAAGTTTTACCGATGGTTTTATATTTATTTAACCAAAGTAAAATAAGGCCTAGTGCCATCAGCAAGATACACAGGCTTAAAGGTAGCATCCAAAACCCAATGAACTTCTTTAATAAAAATCCTAATTCCATTTCAAGCCTTTTTAATAAATCTCATACCGTTATTGAATCGTCGACTTACCAACACCTCTAGGGTCAGACGCCGCCGTAACTGTATTGGTGTTTTTGTCGAGTAAAATGGCGTGCATGTTACCGTAGCTTCGAGCCACATCTTTTAGCGTATGGCCTTTAGCTATTAATTCTTTTTTTATTTTTTCAGAAAAAGTATTGGGTTCATGTTGAATAACATCGGGTAGGTATTGGTGATGGAATCTAGGGCGGCTCACCCAGTCGACAACTGGTTTGTCCTGAATGTGCTCTAGCATGCCTAAAAATACCATGGTAATAATTCGGCTGCCACCAGGTGTACCTAAAATGGCCAAGCTGTTTTCGCTTTCAACATAACTGGGTGTCATTGAAGATAGCGGACGTTTTTCAGGGGCAATAGCATTGGCTTCGTTACCCACTAAACCATAAGCATTGGGTGTACCTGGTTTTGAGGAAAAGTCATCCATTTCGTTGTTCATTAATACCCCTGTTGCTTCTGACATAAATGCACTACCAAAAGGTAAGTTAACACTTAATGTAGCGCTCACACGGTTGCCGTGCTTATCAAGAATACTTAAATGTGTGGTGTGAAAGCCTTCTAGTATTTGTACCTGACTGCCAAGTGATTTACTGTCGGTGGCCTTTTTCATGTTAATTGTCGAAGCTAATTTGGCATTATATTCAGGGTCTAATAATTTCTCCTGCGGCACATTTACAAAATCAGGATCACCTAAATAGTGTGCGCGATCAAAATAAGCACGGCGCATAGTCTCGCTAATTAAATGGGTTTGATCCGCTTCGTTTAAAGAGCGCCAGTCTAGTTTAGGCTCTAAGCTATTTAACATGCTGAGCATTTGAGCAATGGCAATTCCGCCCGAACTTGGTGGCGGTGCACTGACTATTTTGTACCCTTGATAGTTAGCAATAATGGGTTCACGTTCAATAATGTTGTATTTGGCTAGATCTTCTAATGTCCATATGCCGCCAGCCTGTGCCACGTCGGCTACCATTTTTTTCGCCACATCGCCTTTATAAAACCCATCAAAACCCGAGTCAGCAATAGCTTGTAGGGTATTGGATAAATTACTTTGAATAATCGTGTCACCCAGTTCAGGCAGTGTTTTTTTACCATTGAGAAAAACCGCCGCTGCAGCGGGGTATTTGTGTAACGCAGTTGCGCGATAAGCGGCTAATTTTCTATATTTTTCATCGACGGGAAAACCGTTTTTAGCAATGCGAATAGAGTCGGCTAAAGTCTGACTTAACGGTAGCTTGCCATATTTTTTAGCTAGGTGGTCAAACGCAGCGGCCTGCCCAGGAATAGCGGCCGCCATTGGGCCATCAATAGACAATTTAGGAATCACGTTACCTTCTTTGTCCAGGTACATGTCGCGATGAGCTTTTAAAGGTGCTTTTTCACGGGCGTCTACAAATACATCAGAATTACTTTCGCTGTTATGCAGTAACCAAAAACCTCCGCCGCCCATGCCAGCACTATAAGGTTCAACCACGGCAAGTACCGCTGCGGTGGCAATAGCGGCATCAAATGCATTGCCACCGGCGTTTAATATATCGATACCAGCTTGCGTGGCCAGCGGATGTGCCGATGCCACAGCGCCGGTATGTTTAGATTCAGCTGGGCTGCAAGCAGACAGTGCCAGAATAGTTAGCGCAGCAAGTACAAGGTGTTTCATATTAGATTTGGCCAAATAAAAATGATGCAACATCTAATCATATAACTGGCTGGAGTTGTAGGCATTGGGGCCAGTTAATGGCGCTGAGGTTAACAGCTTATGATATTGATCAGCATGAGATTGAGACATGAAGAGCGGCAGCAGTCGATTAGCGATCGGCTACCAAACGATAAGCGCTTTGACTGATCACAAAAAACAACGAGCTGGTTAGTACAATAGACGGCCCAGCTGGAGTATCCATTTGGTAAGAAAATCCTAAACCTAAAGCAACGGAAAGCATACTAATAATGGTGGCAAAACCAGCCATTTGAGCAGGACTTCTACTAAACGGTCGGGCTGCTGCGGCTGGAATAATTAACAATGCAGTGATTAAAAGAACCCCCACAAGTTTCATGGCACCGGCAATAACTACCGCTAACAACACCATAAATAATAATCGTAAACGGGCTACTGGGTAGCCCTCTACCTGGGCTAGCTCTTCCGATACGCTGGCTGCTAGTAAACCGCGCCACATACGGCTTAACACAGCAAGCACAATGGCGGCACCAATGGCCATGGTAATCAGGTCTTCGCGATTGACGGCCAGTAAATCGCCAAATAAATAACCGTTTATATCAATGCGAACATTGTCTACCAAGCTAAGTGTCACCAAGCCCGCGGCCAGTGTGGTATGAGCCATTAACCCCAGTAATGTATCGCTGGGTATAATGTGTTGTCGTTGTAGGCTAGCCAAAATTAGCGCCACAAATACAGCACATAAAACAATAGCTAGGTTGAGCTGCACATCAAGTAAAAAGCCTAATGTGATGCCCAGTAAGGCGCTATGAGCTAGAGTATCGCCAAAGTAGGCCATACGTCGCCACACAATAAATGAACCTAGAGGGCCGCTCATTAAACTTAATAACCAGCCGGCCAATAAAGAGTCTAATAACCAAATCATTAGCTGGGCTCCTTGTTGTGGTCGTGTTTAGTGTGTGTCGGATCGTCATCGTGAGAATGATCGCAGTGCTCACCGTGAGTATGGTCATGGTGGTGAGTATATGGAGCAAGGTGAGCGGGCACCGATTGGCCAAATAACTCTAAATAACTTGGGTCTTGCTGAATGGTTTGCGGGTGACCTTCACAACATATATGGCCATTTAAGCAGACTACTTTATCGGTGGCGGCCATGACTAAATGGAGGTCGTGGCTGACCATTAATACGCCGCAGTTAATTTCGTCTTTTAGGTCTGAAATCAAATGGTAAAGCTCACTTTGCCCAGACACATCAAGTCCTTGAACAGGCTCATCTAATACCAATAGTTGGGGTTTAGATAATAATGCTCTGGCCAGTAATACCCGTTGCAGTTCACCACCCGATAATTTTTGCATGGGATTATTTAACAAACGTTGAATATTTAAGCGTGTCGCCACTTGTTCTAAGTCGGAGGCTTGGTAGCGTTTGGCCAGTTGTAAAAAATGCTTAACGGTTAACGGCAAGGTATCTGGAAGGCTAATGTGCTGAGGCATGTAACCAATGCGCAGTTGTTTAGTACTGGTACGCTGCCCCTGACTTGGTTTAATTAATCCTAATGCCAATTTAAGCAGGGTGCTTTTACCCGCGCCATTTGGTCCAATTAGGGTGATTATCTCGCCAGCATGGATGTCTAGGTTAACGTCTTTTAAAATAGTTCGCCCTTGGCGTTCAAAGCCAATATCGCGAAGTTTTAAAAGGGGATTTTCCATGCTTGTGCCTTGTGATTCTGTCATGATTGCTAAAGAGATACGCCTAGCTGAAAAATACGTACTCTAATAAGAGCTGTGTAGGGTATCATACTTGCCGTTTTTTAAGCCTGTTTTATCGAGAGTATCATGCTTCAAATGTTTGTGAATTTTCTATCTTTATATATGGCTAGTCTAGTCAAATGTGCGTTTATTGTAGTCATGGGTTTGTCCGTGAACGCAACTGCGGCCGCTCAAAAACAGCCTAATGCTATTAACCAGCAAAATTTACTGGTGAGTATTCACCCAATGGCTTTATTAATAAAAAGTGCATGGCCCGAATTAAATGTCAGTAGCTTAGTTAATGCCAATCAATCACCTCATGATTTTGTGCTAAAACCTAGCGACATAAGCCGCATTAAAGCGGTTGATGCAGTGGTTTGGTTGGGGGCAGACTTTGAGCCCTATTTAAAAAATGTGATTAGAGCAATGCCTCAAGTAGATGTGTCACAAGTCATTAACAAAGACGATCATTCAGGGCACCAAGACAAGCACCAAGATGAGCATCATGATCATGGCCACGACCCCCATTTATGGTTATCCCCAGATCGTATTAAGCCAATATTAGGTCTAGTGCAGCAAGCGTTAAGCTTAACTACCCCGGTTGAATTCTTAGCGTCTTTTGACGCTTGGTTAATTAAAGCCCAGCAGCAATTAGGTGAGCGCCAGCAGGTAGGCTTTGTGAGTTTTCATGGTGCTTATGAAGAGTGGATCGAGGCATTTAACTTGAATCAGTTAGCCGTTGTTACCAGTAACCCTGAAAAACCAGTGGGAACTCGTCACATTGTCGAGGTACGAGAGATTTTAGCATCAGGAAAAGCCAGCTGTTTGTTTGTCGAGCCTCAGTTTCAATCACGAATAGTGGCTAAGTTGCATAAAGGTTTAGATATTAAGGTAATCAATATAGATCCAATGGCGTCAACTCACGCAATCTCGGATGCTGGTTTTTTAAGGTTTTATGAAGAATTACTTAGTAATTTTACGCAATGTTTAAGCTCATAATTAATCTGGAACAGTAAATATTGTTAAACTAGATAATATCTGGCTTTTTAACAAAGACATTTAAATGATAACAGTGCCATACTGGCTTGCAGGTTTTAAGCTTCAGACTATTCTGTTGATAATTATAAAAATTTGTAAGGCCAGTAATGAATTCAACTCAGGTACACGCCAGTTACTTATTGAGCTATAAAGCTGTAAGGGCAAAAAGTACATCGCTAATTTCTAACTTGTCTGCAGAAGACTGTAGTTTACAGGCCTCTGATTTTGTCAGCCCTGCAAAATGGCATCTTGCTCATACCACTTGGTTCTTTGAAACATTTATCTTGCTGCCTAATTTAGCCGGCTATAAAGCCTACCATCCGCATTTCCAAACCTTATTTAATAGCTACTACAATGCTGTCGGTGAGCAGTTTTCTAGGCCTAAGCGTCATTTACTTTCTAGACCTTCTTTGCAATCGGTATTGGAATATCGCCAGCATGTAGATGATGCAATGGCTGTATTACTAGAAACTCCTTCAAATAAAATTAATGCACTGGTTAAACTGGGTGTTAATCATGAGCAACAACACCAAGAATTATTGCTGATGGACTTAAAGTTTTGCTTCTATCAAAATCCGCTTTATCCCTGCTACTCAGCAACAGAAAAAAACTCACAATCACTTTTAAGACAAGAGTCTTCAACACAAGCACCTTCAGAACAGAATTTTTCATCAGGCGAGCACATCTCACCATTACAATTTATCCCGTTTAACAGCACGTTAACAGAAGTTGGGACACAATTTGAAACACAAGAATTTTGTTTCGATAACGAAACACCTAGGCATCAAAGGTATCTCCAGCCTTATGAACTGGCAAATCGGTTAGTGACAAATGGTGAGTTTTTACAGTTTATAGAAAGTGGTGGCTATCAAGATGCATCTATCTGGTTAAGTGATGGCTGGGCTTGGTTGTCGGGAATAAATTCGTCAGAAAAAAATTCGGCACAACATGCTCCGCTATATTGGCTTAAAGAGCGTGGCCAATGGTTTGAATTTGGACTAAATGGATTACAACCTCTCAATTTATATAAACCGGTAACCCATGTAAATTTTTACGAAGCCTATGCTTATGCTCAATGGGCTAATTGCCGTCTTCCTTCTGAGTTTGAGTGGGAGCATGCCATTAAGCAGCAAGTTAAAGACTTTACACAAGTAAACGATCAAGCATGGCAATGGACACAAAGTGCGTATCAACCTTATCCTGGTTTTAACAAGCCTAGTGGTGCGGTGGGTGAGTACAATGGGAAATTTATGTGTAACCAAATGGTGTTAAAAGGCGGGTGTGAGTTAACCCCAGAAAATCATGCAAGATTAACCTACCGTAATTTTTTCTATCCACAAGACCAATGGCCTATGACAGGCATTCGATTAGCGAATGATTTAACAAATTCATAAGGAACGAATAGATGGCTTTAAATGCGCAAGATAAACAAGGCATGTTTTTTTACGACTATAATCTTCAAGCGCAAGATCAGCGCCAAGAGATTTTAGCAGGGCTATCTCAATCTCCTAAACGTATATCGGCTAAATATTTTTATAATCAGAAAGGTTCTGAATTATTTGAAGCGATTACTAAGCTTCCAGAATATTATCCAACTAGAACCGAAATCAACTTATTACGTAAGCATAAACAAGATATATTAGATCAGGCTGGCGAAAATAATGTGCTGATAGAGTATGGCAGTGGCGCCAGTACCAAAATTAGATTGCTGTTAGATGTGTTAAAACCGCAAGCTTATGTGCCACTAGATATTAGCAAAGATTTTTTATACGACAGCGCCATTCAATTGAAAGAACTTTTTCCTTGGTTAGAAATTCATGCTACCTGCTTAGATTATCGACACCCAGCCACATTACCCAAGCAGCTGTCGCCACATGCCAAAAAAGTTGCATTTTTTCCAGGCTCTAGTTTAGGTAATTTTGCACCTTCAGAAGCGCTTTCCTTTTTAAAAAATGTGCGTCAATCCATTGGAGCAAATGGTGCGTTATTAATTGGCTTAGATTTAATAAAAAGTCATGACGTATTAAATGCAGCTTACAATGACCAGCAAGGTATTACCGGTGAATTTAATCTGAACATGCTAGCTCATTTAAATGAACTTGGTGATGGAACATTTAATTTAGATTATTTTGAGCATAAAGCCTTTTTCAATGAGCAAGACAGTCGCATAGAAATGCATTTAGTCAGTAAAATTGATCAGGTGGTAAGTGTTTTTTCAACGCCATTAGCCTTTAAAAAAGACGAACATATAGTAACGGAATACAGCTACAAGTTTGACCCAAATCAGTTTATTGAATTTGCATCACAGGCCGGGTTTGAAGGTAAGCATGTGTGGCAAGACGAAGGCTGTAATTTTGCTTTATTTTGGTTGGAAGGAATTTAACAAAAAATGGCGGCTACTAGCCGCCATTTTTCTAGCTAAAAAAGTGTAATAAAATTAATTAAGCGATAATAAAACGGCTTTCATTTCATCAGGATTTTTACTGGTGGTTAATGCTGCCCCAGAGCTCGAAGATTGTGCAATCAAGCGTGACACCCAAAAGCGTAAGGTAGCCAATCGAATGAAAGTGGGCAGCGCATTATGTTCTTCGCTAGTTAATTTTCGTACAGACTCATAGCCTTTCACTAGCGCCTTTTTACGCTCTGCCATTAACATTTTGTCTTGTGCACACCAAGCTAAAATACAAATAGCTAGATCGTAAACCCAATAGTCATTTCCCCCAGCATAAAAATCGATTACTCCGCTAACTGTCTTAGAGTCATGAAATAAACAGTTGTCGGCAAATAGGTCGCCGTGAATAAAGCCTTTGGGTAAATCTTGAGTCTGCCATTGTGCCCATGACTTTTGTAAGTCTAATAAAATAGTTTTTAAAATTTCTTGATCATCAGAATCAACACTTAAGCGGTCATTATTGATTTGTTTTTGTAACCAATAAAATCCACGAGGGTTTTGATGTACGGCGGTAAAGTCCTCAGCGGCTAAATGTACTTTTGCCAACTCTGCGCCAATAGCAAAACATTCAAGTGGGGTAATATCTTCTACATGATAGCCAGATAAGCAATCAAAAATGGCGGCTGGCTTATCTTTAACCGTTAATACATAGCGTCCAGATATCTGTGCTTTGGGCCCAGCCACATGGCAGTTATTAGATTTTAAATGGGCTAATAGTGGAATAAAAAAATTTAATTCATTTAACGACGTTTGCTCAAAAATAGTTAAAAAATAATCGGTATTAGCCCCTGATCTCTTTAGGGTTATTTTATAGTTAGTATTTTCAATACCCGCGGCAATGCCCTGGAAGGAAACAAGTGTTCCAAGGTCATAGTGGCTTAGAAGTTGGGTAAATTCTTCAGCGTTTAGCTCTGTATAAACAGACATGCAAGAGTCTCGATAAAAAGGCTGATAAGGCTACCAGCTAAAAATGACCCACTTAGGTACGGTTAAGTTTGATTGGTTTTTACGTTTCATGTCATCGTTGTCGGTGGGTACTAGGTAATAGCTTGGCCCCACTTTCGGGACAACTTTAATTTCAACTACTTCACCATTGATGGAGTACTCATAAAACGTCTTATCTTCAGTGTGGCTAATGATGATTGAGGGTTCGTTTGGGTCTTCAGCGAAACACGAGATAGAGGCTAAAAGCACGGTGATTAATAAGAAAGAACGGTATAAATTCATGGTAGAATGCCTGCAAAAATATTATATGGCTATTGTAATGCCTGTACCCAATAAAAGAATAGACCTATGACAACGAATACGCCTCAAAAAGTCATTTTAGTGGATGGCTCATCATATTTA
>JAWUVO010000082.1:0-18159 GCA_034112325.1 Bermanella sp.
CTGCATTTGGGCGGCATGATGTAAAGCATCTTGACTGCTTACTTTATCGCTTGTTAGAGCGTAAATGATAAAAAGCCCAGCTCTGCTGGGCTTTTTTGTGAGCGCTATTTGGCAAGTGTAATAAATACAAGTAGATTTAAGCTCATTATTTTTTATAATTCGGTATATATTGCAGAATTTGCACATTAGTTTGTTTTTTTGTTTTTTTGTTATTGAGTACCGTTGCTCTTCAGGCTGGCTGCTTTACAATGGCTTGTTCACATATAATAAGTATAAGGTTGGAAAGCAGTGGCGCAGGCCAAAAACAATCAAAAAATAGTATTCTTTAGTATTTTGGCCTATTTCATTTTTTTAATAGCCACACTTCCCTTGAATGTTATATACAAGCTGGTGGACCCTAAAGATCTACCTGTACAAGTTTTAGCTGTGTCTGGTACCGTCTGGAAAGGCGAGATTACAGTTAAGCATAAAAGTGCAGGCCAAATTAATGCTGGGTGGCAATTAAGTGGTCTTTCACTATTAATGGGCAGTATTGATTCGGCTGTACAAATTAAAAGCAGGGAACTGAATGCAGAGTTTAATGCCTCATTTAGCATGCTAAGCCGCACAATCAATCTGGGCGCATTAAGTGGTTTTATTCAGGCGCCTTTAGTTAATAGGTTGTTGCAGCCCAATAAAGTAAAAATTGCTGGCGGCTTAGAAATATTAGACTTAGCCATTCAATACGACTTAAAGCAGAAATATGCGCAACATGCCCAAGGCCGGGTTATATGGATGGGTGGTGATATTAATTACCCTAAAGGACGCAAACAAGGTCAAGCGAGCTTACCCATGCTAATCGCAGACTTTAGCGCTGATTCAGGCCAGTTAAATATGGACTTACACACAGATGAAAACTTGTCAGTGGCAAAAGCTAGTCTTAAAACGGATGGTTGGGGCAGCGTTTCGATACTTAAACGTATGATAGATATTATTGGAGAGCCTTGGCCAAGTAAGGCATCAGCTGATTCATCAATATTTGAAATATCCGAGAAGGTTTTATGAGCGCCCAGCAACATTGGAGTGAACACCAAGCCGTTGACCCCGTATTGCTTATTGTTAAGTGGTTGTTAGCGTTGACGATTGCTTATTACAGTGCAGCTCTAACCTGGATGTTAATTGACCGGCCTACATTGGTATTGCCTGAGCCTTCAACGTCCATTGCTCAGCAGTCAATTGTGGCGCAAAACCATAATATTGCTGCATGGCATTTATTTGGTAAGCAAGATCAAGTGGGCTCTGCCAACACAGAAGAGATTAACGCCCCAAAAACAAGATTAAGATTGTCTTTAATGGGTGTATTTGTAGCCAGTAAGCCTGCTCAGTCTAGTGCAATTATTGCAGAACAAGGTCGTGAGGGTGAATTTTTTAAAGTAGGTGATAGAGTCCAGGGTCGTGCTCGACTATCTCAGGTATACGAAGATAAGATTATTTTAGATAACAGTGGGAAATTAGAAACACTTACCTTTGATGACAGCGCTAAATTAGCCGGATCAATAGTTTCCAAGGCATCTACAAAGAGAAATAAAAAAGCTGTGGCTAGTAGTCCAAAGGCTTTTAATAACAAATTAAGAGGGGTTCGTACCCCAGAACAGTTTGTAGATTTTGCTAAAGAGCAGTTAACAGATCCAGCCCAAGCAATGAAAAACATGGGACTAAAAGCTACCAGTGGCGGCTATGTACTCGAAAGCTCAACGTCTATGCTTGCCAGAATTGGTATGAAGTCTGGCGATAAATTAATTTCTGTAAATGGGAACACACTAGGTGACCCAGAACAGGACAAGTTACTTATTGATGATGTTTACGCATCGGGTTCTGCCTCAATTGTGATTGAGCGCGGTAGCCGAAGAATGACCATCAATCACTCGTTTTAAGTTTGGTTAGATATATGAAAATAATAAAAATATTTACAGCCTCGTTTATTCTTTTATGGGCATCTTTCACTTTTGCAGAAGACGAGCAAAGCTGGAAGGTAAACCTTAAAGACGCCGATATAAAAGCATTTATTTCTCAAGTGGCCAATATTACTGGCTACAGCTTTGTCATTGATCCTAGAGTAAAAGGCAAGGTGACCATCATTTCTGATACTTCTATGAATAAACGTGAAGTGTATGAAATGTTCCAGTCGGTATTAAATGTTCACGGCTATACCTCAATTCCTGCCGGTGGCATTATTAAAGTAATGCAGCAAAACGACAGCAAGCAAGAAGGCGGCATGCCAATTGGCTTAGGGAATAAAAAAAGTGAACAGATGATCACTCAGGTGATTCAAATAAAAGATACACCAGCACTAGACCTTGTACCTATTTTACGTCCAATGGTAGCTAAGTATGGCCATTTAGCGGGTGTTAAAAGTGCAAATGCATTAATTATTACTGATCACGCATCTAACGTTCGTCGTATCGAAAAAATCATTCAACGTTTAGACGGATCTGGTGTATCTGAATTAGAAGTTGTTCAGTTAGAAGAAGCTTGGGTAGGTGATATAGTTTCAATTTTAACAAGTCTGGATCCAGAAAAAGTAAGTGAAGGCGGCAAGGGAACAAGTAACGCCAGTGGTGTGGCTGGGCGTATTCGAGTGGTTGCCGACGAGCGTGCTAACCGATTAATTTTACGTGGTGAAAAAACAGCCCGTGAACGTGTAAAGGTATTAATTACTAGTCTAGATCAACCCTCTAAATTTTCAGGAAAAGCATCGGTTATTAGGTTAAGACATGCCGATGCAAAAGAACTAGCAGAATTATTAAAAAGTTTGATGGGTGAAACTAATGACGAAAAAGGTAAGGTTCAAGCATCGGGTAAAGTGGGTATACACGCTGACCCAGGTTTAAATGCTTTAGTAATTCGAGCTGAGCCGTCTATGATGTCTGAAATTAAAGACATTGTCTCGCAACTAGATGTTCGCCGAGCTCAAGTATTGATTGAAGCTGCTATTGTTGAAGTAACGGGGCAGGTAGATGATCGAGTTGGCGTTCAAACAGCTGTAGCAGATCTTGAATCAGGTTCGACTCCACTTGTAGCCACTGACTTTGGAGATGCTGGCACCAGTTTATCAAGTCTAATTGCCGGTCTTTCTGCTGGTACAGCAAGTCTTAGTTCAGGCTTAACGTTAGGTGGATACGGCTCAGCTGGTGGCAATGACTTTGCCTTTTTAGTGCAAGCACTTGAGTCAGTTAGTAATGCTAACTTGCTGAGTACTCCAACTATTATGACAATGGATAACCAAGAAGCTGAAATTATTGTAGGGCAAAATGTTCCGTTTGTAACAGGGTCTTCTTCAAGTACTTCTAACTCGAATCCATTTACTACCATTCAGCGTGAAGATATAGGTACCACTCTAAAGGTTATTCCCCATGTTCAAGACGGTAAGTTTATTCGCTTAGAAGTTGAGCAAAGCACCGAGTCGGTAGCGACTACCGCGGTAGAGGGACAGTCAGATTTAATTACGAATAAACGGTCTATTAAGACTCAGATACTTGCCGAGGATGGCGAGGTAATAATGCTAGGCGGACTTATCCGTGACGCAGTACAAGAAACAGAAAGTAAAGTACCATTTTTAGGTGATATACCAATATTAGGTTGGTTGTTTAGATCGTCTAGCAAATCTCATGTTAAGCAAAACCTTATTGTATTTTTAAAATCTACCGTGGTGCTAACTAAAGAAGATAACCGTGAAATTTTACGTCGTAAATATGATGGCATCTATGATGTGGATCTAAGTGAGATGATTGGAGTTGAAGGGATCGATAAACGCTTAGAAATGATGTTTGAAAGATAAAATAACTAATATATAGTAAATGTAAATAGACCATAAAAAACCGCTGTCAATACAGCGGTTTTTTTATGATTTTAAATAACGTTTATATGGAGTTTTTCTAGCATCTTAATTAGTTGGATTAAAGGCAGGCCAATTAACGTATTTGGGTCATTACCTTCGAGTCTTTCAAACAGACTAATGCCTAATCCTTCAGATTTAAAACTACCTGCGCAATTGTAAGGTTGCTCTTTTACTAAGTAATTTTCAATTTGGCTTTCAGTCAATGTTCTAAAATATACATAATATGGCTCAACAATTTCTTGATATTGGTTTGTGCCAGCATTATAAACACATAAACTTGTATAAAAAGTAACGGCACGGCCACTAGCAGCAGTTAGTTGTTGAACAGCACTTTCATGGTCGCCGGGTTTACCAATTATTTTTCCATCTAAAGTGGCGCATTGGTCACTGGCTATAATAATGGCTTGAGGGTGGCGCGTAGCAATAGCATTAGCCTTTTCTTTAGCCAGTCTGGCCACCATGTCTTTAGGATGCTCGTCCTTCAGAGGGGTTTCGTCTATGTCGGGGCTGTCGCAGTCGAAACTGAGATTTAGCTTTTCTAATAAAGCTTTACGAAAAGGTGAGCTAGAACCTAAAACTAAACGAGCCATGATAAGAACCTAATATTGAATTAGCGCTAGTGTACGATAAATATGACTAGAAAATAACTCAGATTCAAACATACTGCTGGTTTAACAAGCTAATAACAGTTGAAGTTATTGGCAAAGTAGTCAAAAGTAAGCTCTTGGCTTGCCAAATATCCCATGAATGACACAATAAGCTTAATTAACTTCTAATACAGTCTGACCTATGAAAAAGAATCAAGAACCCGAACAACTTGCCTCAATAGCCATCTCTAAAGATGAAATTGCAGGTCGTCAGCGTCCCGTGGGAAGAGTTCGAACCTCTAGCGCAGAGCCTACTTCAGGCGCACCTAAACTACTTTGGATACTAACTATATTCTCAATTTTAATATCTGTTGGAATTTTAGTACATTTACAGCAGTCTAAAATTCAGTCTGATAAGCAGTTAGCCGCATTAACAGTGTTACAGCAACGCTTAAGCAGTACGGATGAGCAATCAAACTTGTCTGTAGATGCCATTAAAATTTTACTAAAAGAGCAAGATAATGAAATTAGAAAACTTTGGGATGTAGCTTACAAACGTAACAAAAACAATATTGCAAAAAATATCAGTGGTTTAGCGGCACAGAAAAAATCTCTAAGTCAGTTCTCAGCTAAAGTAAGCCAGCTTGATAAAAATTCTCAAGCATTAAAATCCAGTATATCTGCAAAAATAAAGCAGTCAGAGCAGGCCCAGTCGTCTAATATTCAAACTATTAAGAATCAAGTTTTAGAGGTTGAACTTAAGATAGATAAAACTATGAAAGGTATTCCTGATAATTTATCTAAAACTTTATCTGATCATGCTAAAGGAATCGCAGCTATGGATAAAACTAGGTTACAGCTGCTGAAAAAAATTAATGGTCTAGAAGCAGAGATTAAGCAACTCAAAGGCAGCGCTGCCAAGCCTACAGGTGCTTAGTTAATTTTTACTTGTCATTTTAATTTGTACCTCTGCTAAAGCCACTGACTCAGTGGCTTTTTCATTTAAGTAAAATCTAAGCTTATTTATATCAGTAAGTAAATGTATGGCGAATATTTAGTAGGAGAATAAAGTTCATGTCTAATCTATCGACTATTATTGACGATGCCCTTGCTAAAGGTGAATTTACCAGTTACCAAGAGTTTGAGTCTGATGCACTAACACCTAAGTATAAACTGCCATTGTCGTCGGTGTTAAGTACGGCGTTGAGGGTCACATCTATTGGTCAGGCATTCTCTGTTGGTTATCGTGGCGCATTACAGTGTTTATTACCAAGACTTGATACCAGTAAGTGGGCTGCATTTTGTGTTTCAGAGGTATCGGGTGCTAGCCCTAAACATTTAACATGCAAGGTATCGACAACAGGGGTGTTAACTGGCAGCAAAAGTTTTGTCTCTATGGCAGATGCAGCAGAGCAATTAATTGTAGTGGCGGTATCTGGTATTAATGGCGATAGGCCAAAATTAAAGGCTGTTTTAGTCAACCTCCCCAATGACAGTGTTAAGCAAATTATCATGCCACCAATGAACATGATGCCAGATGTTCGGCATGGGGGAATACAACTAGAAGGTGCGGTAGGTGAGGTATTACCAGGTGATGGCCATGACGATTATAATAAGCGATTTAGGACTATTGAAGATACACACCTTTTAACCGCGTTTGTAGCTTTGATTTTATCAAAGACTATCCGTTATAAATTAAACGATGAAATTATTGATAATTGTATATTGATTCTATCTTCTTTAACTAAGTTAGATTTTGAGCAATCACCTTGGAACACCTTTCAACTATCAGCGGCATACGAAACGGCTTCAAACGTAATTACAATGTTCGAAAGCGAATTTTCAACATTACCAGAGACGTTTAAAGTAGATTGGCAGCGCGATAAAAAAATATTTAATATTAGTAAAAATAATCGGAACATTAAGCGTACAAGAGCGCTAAGTGAAATTGGATATTAAAGGATATTTTAAGGACGAGGTGTGGTGATTAAAATAGAATTAGATTGAATTCCAGAGCTAGTAAAGTTCCCATATGTTGAGGTATATGACGATTGCTTAGGTAATGAAGTTTTTGGTATAAATTGGTTTTCAACTGAACTAACGAAGCTGTTATCATTAAGATTGTTATCATTAAGATTGTTATCATTAAGGCTGTTGTTATCTGCAGGTATAGTTATTGAATCTTTATCCTCTGTGACTGCAAAAACCCCAGCCTCTGACTTTAAAGCTGTTTCATCTAATTCCGATAGATTTAAGCGGTTAAGTTCTATGCTTTGTGCAGTGGTACGCTTATAACGGTAGTTAGTACTGTAATCATAATGATGCGGAGATAGCTTGGCTTGATCTACAGCGTCAAGTAAATCATTAGCGTAGTAATCATCCATAGCTTCTATGGAGAAAGCATTCATGCAGAAAAAAATACAGATAACAAAAATTTTCATGATAATACTAACTTTTAATCCTAAGGTCTGGGGGTGCTGATGACTGTACCATTAGATATTATGTTATTAGTGGTTACAATATCTCCTTTTGAATGTTGATGCCTAAGTTTAAATATCGTTAACGGAGCGTTATTTATAATTGATACATTCTTTTCAGAATTATTTAGCGTAGTACTTTCAGAATCACTTTGCGAAGCTAAAAACCCTCTTTGGATTTGTTCGCTTTGTTTTTCAGCCGGAAAATCAGGGTCAGTAATATTTTTTTCACCACCCGCTGCGGTGGCACCTAATGCTCCTTCTAGGCGCTCTATTTCTAGTTCATTTTTTTCTAATGGATTTAATTCAAAGGATTTAGAGGTAGTTCGATTGTACCAATATTTTAGTTTGTAGTTCACTTGGCGTTTATTCTGGGTGGCTTCAGAAACGGCTGCATTGATGTCGTTGCCATAATAATCTTCCCCTACATATTTAGTCTCTTCGGCAAATGCAAATGACAGGGCAATAAGTAACGGAGAAAGTGCAATGGTAATTTTACCTAAAGTTATCCTGTCCATAATTATTAAAGTCCGTTTATGATATTAAATTTTTATTATTTTTGTTATTTTTTGTAGTTATGTCATCATAACTGAATAATTTAATTGGAATCACCCCCCAACAAGCTTAAAACTTATAAAGGGCACACAGAGTCTACAATGATAAGAATAATACTCACACTTTGCCTAACAAGCGTACTAATTACAGCCTCGGGTTGCCTGCATGTCTATCAATCTTTAGGTCATAATTTTGGTGCCTATATAGCGACTGTCTCTGGAAAAGAATATAGCCAGGTGGCAAATCGCTGGGATTATGAGAGTAAAGCGCTTCTTTATATCTATCGTCCAAACAGCCAGTGGGCGGCTGATGAAGTGGAAGCTCCTAGTTTTTACTTAGACGACGAGCGAATATTTAATATTAGAGCCAATGGCTATACTTGGTTTGAATTAGAACCCGGTGAATATCAAGTGGTAATGCGTCGCCCATTAATGGGATTAGAAGGAATAGCCACCGAAAGTTTTTCTTTTGACTTAAAACGTATTGCAGAAATGAATTTAGCGGTAGAAGCGAATAAAGTTTATTTTTTGCGTTATAGCGAAATAGATCCTCCTGAGCTAGAACAGCAGATTATAGAAAATGATTTACCTATTGCCAATGGACCGCTTTCACTTGTGGCAACCGAGCTGGCCCATAACGAACTAGCAGTAACTCGGATGCTGCCTGAAGGAGGTCATTTTATAAAGTCTAAAGGCCCGTTAAGTGAAGACCAGCTAGAAGAGGTGTTTGATAGTCGTGTTGTAGACTTAGAAGACAGCGAAGATCCTGAAGAAAACACTATGAAGTGGTGGTGGTAGTGGCAGGCTGTTTCTACAGTAACAGCTGCCAATTGTTATAAATACTAACCCCTTATCTATACGCCTTTGCACTACTCTCATGCTACAATTCCAACACTATAACCATATTCACCAGTTGATTGAGAGACCAATGTTATGACTGTGATCAAGCAAGAAGATCTGATCCAGAGCGTCGCCGATGCGCTTCAGTACATTTCTTATTACCATCCATTAGACTTTATTCAAGCTATGGAAGAGGCTTACAATAAAGAAGAAAGCCCAGGCGCTAAAGATGCCATTGCTCAAATTCTAATAAATTCTCGTATGTGCGCCATGGGACATCGTCCAATCTGCCAAGATACAGGTATTGTTACCGTATTTTTACACATAGGCATGGATGTTAGGTTTGAAGACGCTACCATGGATATTGAAGCCATGGCTAACGAAGGTGTACGTCGTGCTTATTTGTTGCCAGACAATATCTTACGCGCTTCTGTGTTAGCCGATCCTGATGGCAAGCGCGAAAATACCAAAGACAATACCCCTGCTGTTATCCACGTAAAATTAGTTCAAGGCAATAAAGTAGATGTGCATGTTGCAGCTAAAGGCGGCGGTTCTGAAGCTAAGTCTAAATTTGCCATGCTTAACCCTTCAGACTCGGTAGTAGACTGGGTACTTGAGCAAATTCCTAAAATGGGTGCTGGCTGGTGCCCACCTGGAATGCTTGGCATAGGCATTGGTGGTACAGCTGAAAAAGCCATGATGATTGCTAAAGAAGCATTATTAGAGCCAATCAACATTAAAGAACTTCAAGCTCGTGGGGCTAAAACCCGTTCTGAAGAACTGCGTTTAGAACTCTTCGATAAAGTGAACAAACTTGGGATCGGCGCTCAAGGTTTAGGCGGTTTAACCACTGTACTAGATGTTAAAGTGGCCGACTATCCAACTCATGCGGCTAATAAGCCCGTAGCTATTATCCCTAACTGCGCTGCCACGCGTCACGCACATTTTGAATTAGATGGCTCAGGTCCTGCTGAACTTGAAGCTCCTAAATTAGAAGACTGGCCAGAAATTACTTGGGAAGTTGGTGACAGCGTCCGCCGTGTAGATTTAAACACGATCACTCGTGAAGAGATGAAAGAGTGGAAGCCAGGTGAAACCATATTACTGAATGGTAAAATGTTGACTGGCCGCGATGCGGCTCATAAACGTATGGTAGACATGATCAACAAAGGTGAAGAATTACCGGTTGATTTGAAAAACCGCTTTATCTATTACGTAGGGCCAGTAGACCCAGTACGTGACGAAGTAGTAGGACCAGCCGGCCCAACTACAGCCACACGCATGGATAAATTTACTCGCTTAATCCTTGAGAAAACAGGCCTAATGGGCATGATTGGCAAAGCCGAACGTGGCCCTGTTGCCATCGAAGCAATTAAAGATAACGAAGCGTCTTACCTAATGGCCGTTGGCGGTGCCGCTTATCTTGTATCCCAGGCCATTCGTCATGCTGAAGTGGTTGGTTTTGCCGACCTAGGTATGGAAGCCATTTATGAATTTGATGTAGTAGACATGCCGGTAACGGTTGCAGTTGATACCAAAGGCACCTCTGTCCATCAGACCGGACCGCAAGAATGGTATGCAAAAATTAATGCGAAACAAATTAGCTAAGTGACTGTTAGATAATTTATTACATTAGAAAGGGCCTTTTGGCCCTTTTTTTAATGGTAAAGTAGTTGATCTGATCAATTAAACTTATTATATGAACTTGTATTAGTTAATTTTATGGGATTAAAAGCAATGACACTAAAAGATATGGAATGCGAAGCTTGTGGTAAACACACAAAAATAATTGATCTTAAAAAGAAAACTGAATTGAAAGGGCAGCTACCTAGCTGGCAGTTAGTCAGTAATAAAGTCGAACAGTTACAAAAAACTTATACTTTTAAAAATTTTATACTGTCATTAGAGTTTGCTAATAAAGTAGGTTCGTTGGCAGAAGAGAATGATCATCATCCTGAAATCACAGTGAAGTGGGGAGAAGCTACTATTGTCTGGTGGACACATTCGGTGAACGGACTACATGAAAATGATTTTATACTGGCGGCAAAAACAGATGATTTATATGGTAAATAATAGGCTACTTATAATGTATAAGAATTTCGTTAACGATTAAGGCGTTACCCTTACAGCCATGTGTCCCCAAGCTGAGGCTGTAGTTTCCTATCATAGCCTGCATTGCCATGTCGTATCGTCGCAGTGCAACTTCATTATACTCACTGTAGACTTTAAATAAATTAGAAGCCTTACCTCCACATTTATGTTGTTTATTAAGCGCACGAATTTCGAATGGAGACTCTTCGTCGTCTTCCACTTGAGCAATGGATGCAACCTTTAATCCGATAACATTAAATGTTGCTGCAGATACCTGCATAGGCAATAGAATTAATAAAAATACAATTAAATAAATCTTTAAAACGTTGATAATCATATATCTCTTAATCATCCTCTTGCCATTATACTTAAACCTAAATCTTCAGATACTGTAGCGACCAAAATAATAAGAACTAAAGCATTTTATTTGTAGCAAGAAACTAAGTGTGAACTATGCTTACAACAAGATAGTTAGGCAATATGGATGATGCCAGTAATGATGCAAGAATTAATACTACACCGAAGCCGTTATGTGGTTTTCTCGACACTTTTTTTTGTTTTTTGTGCCATTTTTTCGGCGCAGTCAATTGCAGAGACAAGAGTTGCCAATGCAAATCTACCTCACCTAAGTGCTCCACCAACACTTTATGCAGGATTTTCACGTTTATTAGACGATGAAACCATTCTTATTCCAGAAGAATTACTCGATGTAAAAAAAGATATTAAACGAATCGCGTTTTACCATAACGGCGATCGACTTCATCGAAAAATTACTAAGCAAGTACATCTAATGATCGAAAATAAATTACTTGGTAAATTCATGGGCCTTGGTCGCTTTGAAGTAATAGATTGTATCGAATGCCGAACCACTAGAGTTAATTTTGAAAGTTCCCGCATGCATGTTAGTCAAAGTGCGCAAAGTAACCAAGATTTAAGATCCTTATCAAAAGAAGTACGAGTTGATGCTTTTGTTCTTTGGAGTGCCAGCGTTCATGAAGATAAGTTTACTGTTAATTTAAGAATGGTCGAATCAAAAAGTAATGAATTACTTTGGTTAAAAGAATACGCCAAAAAAACTACTCGAGAAGAAGAAGAGCTTGAGTTTGAAACGATTGAAATGGAAATGACAATTAGCTCGTTTGGATTAGGTGCAGAAAGAGAAGGTACTGGTACTGTGGCCACCGCTGAATTAGCCAGAGTAACTGGTTTTGGATTACGTAGACGCGAGTCTACTACTCTAAATAAAGATATTGAATACAGCTTAGGCGTCGAATACTTTAGAAATTTTTCTGCAACAGACGAATTTAGTATCAATGGAATTAATTTAGAAGGTCGAGTATTTGTACGCATAGAAGCTTTAAGCCAATGGGTAAATACCAAAGCTTATGTAGGAATAGGGCAAGCATTTTTTAGTGGTAGCCATGGTCTAGTTATGAAGTTTGGCCTAGAGTTTCCATTTGTTACGAATGGATTTATGGCTTTAGGTGGTGTTTATGTAGCTGAAGAAACGGTTGAATGGGATGCTGATTCGGACTATCAAGACAGCTCTGAATTTGGTGGTGCTGGTTTAGATTTAACCCTAGGTTATAGGTTTTAGGAGGTACTATGAAAATATTTTATACGCTTAGTATTGTCCTAAATTTTTTATTCTTAGCTGGTTGCAGCTTGGCTGAATTAGATATGGAAGAAAATCCATTTTCTGAGCAAGCGCCCGCTGAAATTGAAAATATAGAGCTAGGCAATGATGCCGATTACGCTAAAAATAATCATGGTATTGTCAATATTCATCGACACGGCCCAGGCTACGACGTAATGATGATGTTGAATGCGGGTGAAAGTGACATTATTTTTAGCATGGATTTGCCGCCAGGAGGCTCTACTGATTTTGTCTCAGCCGAAGACTTTTTAAACGGAAATCAAAACTCAAAAGCGGCTATGGATCAAGCTGGAAAGTCAGGAGACCCATCAGAAGAGAAAAACTTCTTTAATAAAAAGGCTTTAGGTTTATTTTCTATTGCTACTAAGCACATGTTAAGTGCACAAGCCCTATTTTATCGAAAGTCGTATTGGAAGGCGTTAGAAGAAACCAATAAAGCTATGTCATTAGTACCAGCTTCTGCCCAAGCACATGCATTAAAAGGTAGTATTTATTATAAAATGGGGCGTAAAAAAGACGCTAAAATATCTTGGAACAATGCACTTAAGTTAGATCCATCGTTACAAGATGTAAAAGAAAGTCTTAAGTTGGTGAAGTAAGGGAATGATAATGAAAAGAGTATCCTTGCACATTTTTTCAGCAACGGTGATTTTTACGCTTTTGTTTACTGTTGGTACTACATACGCACAAGAGAATGCTCCAATAGAAGTGATTACAAAAAAAGATGACCTAGAAGAGATTCAATTAAAGTCACGCTTAGAAGATCGGCTGGCAAGAGATATTCAAGCTTATTTAGGTCATGGTCGTTTTATTATAAATGTAGATGTGACGCTACAAAAAATACGTCAGGTGGTTAAAGGTAAAACAACAAATATTCAGCCACCACGAAATAATGATAATCAAAATTCTAATTATCCTGAATTACGTTTCCCTAAATTTTCAAATGATAAACAAGATTCAGGTAATAATTTAGATGACAATATAGATAGCCTACCCGGCTTACCGTTTATGGATATATCTGCTGATAAAGAAAAAGACGCAGAATTAGAATTTATGCGTGAACAAATACAAAGACTTCAGCGACAGCAAAGACAACCTCAATGGGGTGGTGAAGCAGGTTCGCCAGGTAGTGGGCAGCAAACAGCTCCTGATACTACAGTGGGTGTTTTTAATAAAATTAGAAAATTATCTATATCTTTAGTAATAGAAAAGGATGTAAATGCTGAGCAACAAGCTTTTATTCGAAATTTAATTTATCAAAAAGCCTCACTTAATGATTTACGTGGCGACAACCTTACCATTGTTAAAACTGAGTTTTCTCGACTCCCAGTAGATGTAGTTGAAGCTGCATTAGAAAAAGAATCGGCTCCGGCACAGGGTTGGTTAGAGCAACACTTTAATTTATTGGCACTAGGTTTACTGTCCTTGCTTGCACTATTGCTAATTACTTTGATTTTACTTTCCTTTCGAAAAAAAGAGAACAATGTATCGCAGCAGTCAAATTCACTGGCGCCTAATATGGCCTCTGCCGAAAGAGTTGATCATTCAATTGCCGATGCCACAGTTTCTGATCAGGCTGACAATAGGCAGGTGATGTTAAGAACTCGACAGGATATTATTTCTTTAGGCTTAGGACAGCCGCAAGCTGTACAAAGTGGGATGTCTGAATTAGTAGCTCAAGAAGACAAAATTCCCATGATCGCGTCTATTTATAAGGTATTGGGACGCAGTCTATTTCGCTCTATTTTTCCTAACGTAGAGCAAATGCAATTGCAAAGTGTTATGGCGCAGCTAGCAGATAGACCTCCAGAAGAGGAGCAGCAGTTTAGAGACTTACAGGATTTCCATCAAATACTGCAGCAAAAAATTCAAAACGTTGCATCTGTTCATGCTCATCCTTTTGAGTTCTTAAATAAATTAAACGACAGTCAGGTGTTGTACCTTATGCAGCACGAAGACCCAAGGATTCAAGCTTTAGTGGTAAGTCAGTTAGATTCGCAGCAAGCAGCGCGAGTATTAAATAGAGTGCCAGACAAAAATCAGTCGCAGCTTATTGCTGAACTAGGGCAGTTTGAAACCTTTCCAATGGATACCTTTAAAGACGTTGCTGATCGTTTGGCGAAAGCCGCACAGCAAGTGCCCAGTTTTGAAAATGTTAACGCAGATGGACTGGGTATGCTCATGAGCATGTTAGATAATATGAGCAGCAGTGAAGAGTCAAAAGTTTTAAAACGGTTAAAACAAGATAAGCCCGATACCTTTTATCGTTTGCGTCAGATGTATTTTACATTCAGTGATGTGATTAAAACGCCATACAATGTCCTGAGTAACGCCTTACGTGAAGTCGAACGCAATCACATTGGACAATCTTTATGCAGTACACCTGACGACTTTAAAATACACGTATTAAAATCGTTAAATTCAGCGCCAAAATTAAAAGCGCAAGTACGTGAAGACTTACGCCGCTTTGAGGGAAATATTAGCCCGCAAGAAATTGATCAGGCGCGGCGGTCAATTGTTCATAAAATACGTGAACATATCAATACCGGTAAATTCTCAATGGACCAGCTTGAAACACCAGAGAAAAAAGCCTCATGATTAGCCCAAGTACCTTAATAGGTATAACCGCAGGCGTAGGGTTATTTGTAGCTGCCATTATTAGTAGCACTGAAAATTATACAATGTTTATTAGTGTTGCTAGCGGCATGATGGTAGTTGGTTCTACTTTTGCGGCATCATTAATCAGCTTTAGTTTTTTAGAAGTTATGCACGCATTAAGGGCTATGATTCAAACTATTCTTTCAAGTAATACTACTCAAAGCCATTTAAAAGATTTAGTAGAGCGTTTTGGTCAATTGAGTGTGGTCTATCGAGATGGTGGCATTACTGCCCTTGAGGATGCGCTGACCAAAAAAGAAAGAGCCGACTTCTTTTTATCTCAGGGAGTAGAGTTAATGGGAGCTGGTTACAAGCAAACTGATATTCGTATTATCATGGGCGATACCATGGACAGCCACTGGCAACGACAAACACTTGAGGCAAAAATATTAAATACCATGGGTGTCTATGCGCCAGGTTTTGGCATGGTGGGAACCATTGTGGGTTTAATCATTATGTTAGATAACATGGGTGGCGACATGGCAAGCCTTGGAAAGGGTTTGGCTTTGGCTTTGTTAACCACCTTGTATGGTGTGCTATTAGCGAACTTATTATTCAAGCCAACTGCGGCTCAAGTAACCGAAAAACAAGAGCAAGAATATTTTCGTCATCAAATGATCACAGATGGCTTTGTATTGTTAGCAGAAAAGCGTGACCCATTATTAATTCAAGACCGCCTAAATGCTTATGTCTCTCCGGCTAAGCGTTTTGTCCCGAAAGAAATTGAAGACTAAGCAGTGTCCTTATGAGTAATAATGCTGCCAAACGAGGATTACGCAGGCGTAGAGAAACGTTTGACGATGATGGCGGCGGTTGGTTAGTCACCTATGCCGATGCAATCACTCTGCTGCTGGCTTTTTTTGTGATGATATTATCGGTTTCTGATTTGAATCAAGGCAAAGTCGAAGCTTTGAAGGAAGGTTTGGCCACCACCTTGACTAAACAAGACGTGGTAACGCCTTTTACTGACATCAAAAAAGAATTAGATAACATAATCAAACAGCATGATATGTCACAGAATGTGGCGGTAGATATTGATGCAAAGGGAGTCCGTGTAGAATTTTCTAATTTCTCTCTGTATGACTCGGGCAAAGCGGCTTTAAGGCCGCAGGCATTACCCATGTTAGACGAGGTCAGCAAGGTAATTAAAACTACCAGCCATAAAACTCACTTAATAGAAGTAGAAGGGCATACCGATGACGTGCCTATCAGTACTCCAAGGTTTCCGTCTAACTGGGAACTTAGCTCGTCTAGGGCTAGCAATGTGGTTAAGTACCTAATAGTAAAAGGTATTGATAAATCTCGGCTTAAGGCCGCAGGCTATGCCGATTCTCGGCCCAAGCAAGACCTAAAGCCTAATCAAGTGTTTGACAATGATATGCGTGCAGCCAACCGTCGTGTCGTTATTTACATCAAGCGTTTTTAGGATATAGCCCAAGTTTTTGCTTAATTTGCTCTGATTAGGTCAAAATTAGTCTAATCTTACAATGAATTATGCTAACTAAGGGTATCTTCGATTTACCAAAGCCCCTTGCTCTGGTAGACTGCAGCGCCATCTCGTTACACAAAAATCCAACTTCAAATTCGGATCCTTCTATATATGTCGACTCGTTTTATATTCGTCACCGGCGGTGTTGTGTCCTCATTGGGCAAAGGCATCGCATCAGCATCATTAGCGGCTATTTTAGAAGCTCGTGGTATTAAAGTTACCATGTTGAAGCTAGATCCTTATATCAATGTAGACCCTGGCACCATGAGCCCATTTCAGCACGGTGAGGTTTTCGTTACCGAAGACGGTGCTGAAACTGACCTTGATTTAGGCCATTACGAACGCTTTATTCGTACCACTATGGGCCGTCGTAATAACTTTACTACTGGCCGTATTTACCAAGACGTGTTGAAAAAAGAACGTCGCGGAGATTACCTAGGGGGTACAGTACAAGTTATCCCTCATGTAACAGATGAAATCAAACGCCGTGTATACGAAGGTGCCGAAGGGGCCGAAGTTGCGCTGGTAGAAGTTGGCGGAACCGTGGGCGATATAGAGTCGTTACCATTTTTAGAAGCTATTCGTCAGCTTAAAGTAGAGCTAGGTAGCCGACGTGCATTATCAATGCACTTAACATTAGTGCCTTATATTGCTACGGCAGGAGAAACTAAGACTAAGCCTACACAGCACAGTGTAAAAGAATTACGCTCTATTGGCCTGCAGCCAGATATCCTAGTGTGTCGTTCTGATCACAGAATAGACGCCGCATCATTACGTAAAATAGCGTTGTTCACCAACGTTGAAGAGCGTGCCGTAATTCCACTAGAAGATGCTGATACAATTTATCGTATTCCTCGTTTACTTCAGCAAACAGGTCTAGACGACTACGTTATCGAAAAGTTTGGCCTAGAATGTGATCCTGCAGATCTAAGCGAGTGGGATCAGGTAGTAGAAGCTAAGATGCATCCTGAAAAGGAGATTAACATAGCCATGGTTGGCAAATATATGGAGCTATTAGACGCTTATAAGTCGCTAATAGAAGCCGTTGATCATGCTGGTCTTAAAAACAAAACTAAAGTTAAGATTCAATACATAGATTCAGAAATTATCGAACGCGACGGCTGCTCTATATTAGAAGGCAAAGACGCTATTCTAGTGCCTGGTGGCTTTGGTAACCGAGGCGTTGAAGGTAAAATTCGTACTGTTCAATACGCACGTGAAAATAAAATACCGTATTTAGGCATTTGTTTGGGTATGCAAAGTGCGGTGATTGAGTTTGCTCGCAACGTATGTGGTTTAACTGATGCTCACAGCACAGAGTTTGCAGCTAATACCACTAATCCAGTGGTTGGTCTAATTACCGAATGGACTACGGCCGAAGGCGATACTGAGCAGCGCTCAGAAAATTCAGATTTAGGCGGCACCATGCGTTTAGGCGGTCAAGAATGTCGATTAGAGCCAGGTTCATTCTCGGCTGAAGCATATGGCCATGAAACTATTGTTGAACGTCACCGTCACCGTTACGAAGTTAACAATAACTTTATCGAAATACTGGAAAAAAATGGTTTACGTATTGCGGGTAAATCAATGGACGGCAATCTAGTTGAGGTAGTTGAAGTAATTGATCACCCTTGGTTTGTGGCCTGTCAGTTCCACCCAGAATTTACCTCTACCCCACGTGATGGGCATGGATTGTTTGAAGCGTTTATTGCGGCTGCTATAAAGTACGCAAAAGTATAATCAAGTATATTGATTGTAACTATTAAACTGAACAGATTTAAACTGAATAGATTTTTTAAAAATATAACGGAGATATAGCTAGTATGGCTAAGATCGTAAACATCAAAGCGCGTGAAGTAATGGACAGCCGTGGTAATCCAACGGTAGAAGCTGACGTTTTATTAGAAGGCGGATTTTTTGGAACAGCAT
>JAWUVO010000083.1:0-16972 GCA_034112325.1 Bermanella sp.
TTGTTCAAATCAAGTTGAGCAAAATTTAACAGAGTCGACCATTAAGGTTGCAGATGTTATGGCGTTTTGTGGTGGCTTATTACATAAAGCATTTGGTTCGGTTACTCAGCGTTTGCAGCTGGTGGGTGTTACAGGTACAAACGGTAAATCGTCAATTTGCTATTATTTGGCGCAGGTTTTAGAAGCACTGAATACTCCCAGCGCGGTAATGGGAACGTTAGGTTATGGTAAGTGGAATAATTTACACGTATCAGGCATGACTACGTTGCCATTAGAAAAATTACATACAGTGTTAAAACAATTGTCCATCGATAATCAACTGGTCGCTATGGAAGTCTCTAGTCATGGTTTAGAGCAAAATCGTTTAGCTGGTGTTGAGTTTGAAACGGCTATATTTAGTAATCTTACTCGTGATCATTTAGATTATCACGGGACAATGGAGGCTTACGGTAATGAAAAAGCCAAGCTATTTATTCGGAATAAGTTAGCCACCGCTATTGTTAATCTTGATGATGGTTTTACAAAGCACTTATTGAATATAACCACAGCACAAAACGTGATGACTTATGGAGTAGACGAAAATGCTGACGTAAGGTTTAAAATTAATTCGGTAAACGAAAAAGGCATGGAAGTAATGTTTTTTTGGGAGCAGCAAGCAGAGTCAGTGCAACTGCCTTTATATGGCGAATTTAACGCTTATAATGTGGCGGCAGTGGTGGCTTACGGGTTATCAAAGCAGTTTAAATTTCACGATATTTTAACGGCTTGCTCTAGCTTGAAACCAGTACTGGGTCGTATGCAGCAAGTGATTGGCTCAAGTGACGACCCGCTGGTATTGGTGGACTATGCTCATACCCCAGACGCTTTAGAGCAGGTTTTAACATCGGTTAAGCATCACAATAAAGGCGAAATCATATTGGTGGTAGGTTGTGGTGGCGACAGAGATAAAGGCAAGCGTGCTTTAATGGGCCGTATTGCGGTTAATAATGCTAGCCATGTAATTTTCACTAGTGATAACCCTCGCAAAGAATTGCCTGAAAAAATTTGCGATGATATGACGCGAAATTTATCCACGGCTTTCGAAGTGGAATTAGATAGAGAGCAAGCAATAAAAAAAGCAATAGCCAAAGCCAGTCCCAATGATTTGGTGGTTATTGCAGGAAAAGGTCATGAAGATTATCAAGAAATCAATGGCCAGCGATATTATTTTAGTGATGCAGCGGTTGCCAAAGCCGCCATGCATGTGGAGTCATTAGTATGATTGGTGTAGTTAGATTAGCCGAAGTGGCCGACTTTATAGCCGCCAAGCACCGCGGTGCAAACATGCCTTTTCAGTTTGTAAGTACCGATACGCGGACCTTACAGCCAGGTGATTTATACGTAGCCTTAATAGGTGATCGTTTAGATGGCCATGAATATATTGAGCAGGCCATTGAAAAAGGTGCTTGTGCCGTTGTCATAAGTAAAGCAATGCAATTGTCAGTGCCAACGTTATTGGTTCAAGACACCACAAAAGCACTGGGATTATTAGCCCTGTTTAATCGTAATCGATTTACTAAAGAAGTGGTTGCGGTTACTGGCAGCAGTGGTAAAACCACTGTTAAAGGCATGTTGGCAACACTGCTGCGTCAGAAAAATGAAGTATTGGTTACTCGTGGTAATTTTAATAATCACATTGGTGCGCCAATTACCTTATTACGTTTAAACGAATCATTTGATTATGCGGTGGTTGAACTGGGTGCCAGCGCCGAAGGTGAAATTGCTTATACATCTAATCTGGCTAAACCTTTTGTTTCTATTTTAACCAATGCCGAAGCATCTCACCTTGAGGGCTTTGGTGATTTAGCTGCAATAGTCCGCACCAAGGGTGAGATAATTGATGCATTGCCAGAAAATGGTTACGCCATATTAAATGCCGATAGCCCGTACTTTGATATTTGGAATAAAAGAGCCGGCAGCAAACACGTATTGAGTTTTGGTGTGTCAGAGCAAGCGAGTGTTCGTGCATCAGATATTGAGATAGATGCCACAGGTTGCTGTGGTTTTAATATCCATATAGGCGAGCAAGTGGCGTATGTTCAGTTACGAGTAATGGGCCAGCATAATGCTATGAATGCATTGGCCAGCGCAGCCGCATGTCATGCATTAAAAATGCCTTTGTCACTTATTGTTTCAGGGTTAGAAGCGTTTGAGGGTGTTGAGGGTCGTTTGGTCGAAAAAGTTGGCTTAAATGGCAGTCGAGTAATCGATGATACCTACAATGCAAACCCAGCATCTGTACGTGCAGCAATTGACGTACTGGGTAGTCAGCAAGGCCACAAGATATTTGTATTAGGTGATATGGCTGAATTAGGCGAAGAGAGTCAGTTGGCCCATGCCGAGTCGGGTGTTTATGCTCGCCATGGTAAGGTCGACGAATTTTTTGCGTTAGGCACATTCAGTCGCGGAGCCGCAGATGCGTTTGGTGATAATGCTCATTGGTTTGCAAGTCACGATACGTTAATAAGCTTTTTAAAAACAAAACTGAATTCGGACACCACTGTTTTAGTGAAGGGGTCGCGTAGTGCACGTATGGATCGCGTAGTGTCAGAAATAATTGATTTATCAGATAAGAATAAATAAGGAAGCATAGCATGTTGCTTTGGTTAGCGGATTATTTACAACAATTTCACAGCGGTTTTGCCGTTATTCAGTATTTGTCAGTGCGTGGGATTTTTGCCACATTAACGGCACTTATTATTGCTTTATGGTTTGGTCCATATGTGATTAAAACCCTGCAAAGAAAACAAATAGGTCAGTCTGTACGCGACGACGGACCAAAATCTCATTTAAGTAAGTCAGGCACGCCAACTATGGGCGGCGTGATGATTTTAATCGCTATTGGATTAAGTACATTATTATGGGGCGACTTAACTAATCATTACGTTTGGGTTGTATTACTTGTTACTTTGTCTACTGGTGCAGTAGGTTTTGTCGATGATTACCGTAAAGTTGTGCAAAAAAATTCAAAAGGTTTACCTGCTCGTTGGAAAATGTTTTGGCAAAGTATTATTGCAATAACCGCTGGTGTTTATTTGTATGCAACCGCTGCGGGTCCAGCAGAAACAACTCTAATTATTCCATTTTACAAAGACATTATTATTGATTTAGGTTTGTTTTATATTGTGCTGGCTTACCTAGTGATTGTCGGTACTAGTAATGCAGTTAATTTAACCGATGGGCTAGATGGCTTAGCAATATTACCCACAGTGATGGTTGGCGGTGCACTTGGTGTATGTGCCTATTTAGTTGGTAATGTGAACTTTGCTGATTATTTATTTTTACCTTATCTAGATGGCGTTGGCGAAGTAGCCATATTTTGTGGCGCGTTAGTGGGTGCGGGTATTGGCTTCCTATGGTTTAACACTTATCCAGCTCAAGTATTTATGGGTGACGTAGGTTCATTGGCTTTAGGTGCCGCATTAGGTGTAGTAGCGGTTATTGTTCGTCAAGAAATTTTATTGTTTATTATGGGTGGCATTTTTGTCGCTGAAACTGTCAGTGTAATCTTACAAGTGGCATCGTTTAAATTAACGGGTAAGCGAATTTTTAGGATGGCGCCTTTGCATCATCACTTCGAACTAAAAGGCTGGCCTGAACCAAGAGTTATTGTGCGTTTTTGGATCATTACTTTGTTTTTAGTATTAATAGGCATGGCAACACTTAAAATTCGTTAATTTAGAATTTAAATGACAGTTAAATAATTAATTAAATCTACACCTTAGAGATAAGATAAAGAGAATGAAAAACAAAGATCAGTACATAGTTGTAATCGGATTAGGGAAAACTGGCCACTCAGTTGTTTCTTTTTTCGCTGATCGTGGGAAAAAAGTAATCGCCATGGATACTCGAGAAGAGCCACCATTTGCTCAAGCAGTGCGTGACTCTTATAAAGCTGTTGATCTTATCTTGGGTGGGCTTGATGAGGCTATTTTATGCGGCGCGAAGAAAATAGTGCTTAGCCCTGGGTTACCAATTGCTACTAAAGAAATACAAGCCGCTATAAAATATGGCGTTAAAGTAGTTAGCGATATACAAATATTTTCAGACCATGCAAAGGCTCCTATTGTTGCAATTACAGGCTCAAACGCCAAAAGTACAGTGACAACTTTATTAGGTGAAATGGCAAAGGATGCAGGACTAAATGTCGCTATTGGTGGCAATTTAGGTACGCCAGCCCTACAGCTTATAAATGAAAATGTTCAGCTTTATGTTATGGAGCTAAGCAGTTTTCAGTTAGAAACAACACCAAAATTAAAAGCTGACGTAGCAACAGTATTAAATGTAAGTCCCGATCATTTAGATAGATATGGCAACTACGATGAATACTGGCATGCAAAGCATAATATTTTTAATAAATGCAAAGCGGTTGTAGTTAACCGTGACGACAAACGCTCGGCACCACTAACTGATTTAAATGTTAAAACTTTAACCTTTGGGCTAGACCAAGCAACAGGCAATAACTTTGGTATTGCAGAGCACAATGGTGATAGCTTTTTAGCGGTGAATCAGCAAGCGCTTATTAATTGCAAGCAATTGAAAATCAAAGGCACTCACAATCGCAGTAATGCATTAGCCGCATTAGCGTTAGGCTCATCAGCGGGCTTGTCGTTAGATTCAATGCTTACCACACTACAGGATTTCCCAGGTTTAGAGCATCGCTGTCAATGGGTTGGTAAACATGCAGGTATCGACTTTTTTAATGATTCAAAAGGCACTAATGTGGGTGCAACCGTTGCAGCTCTAGACGGCTTAAAAGATGATATTGATGGGCGTATTATTTTAATGGCTGGCGGTGATGGAAAAGGCGCAGACTTTAGTTTTATGAAAGACGCGATTAAATCAAGTGTTAAAACGCTAATTGCTTATGGGCGAGACAAACAAGCTATTTACGATGCCTTATCCACTGATACAAATATTATTTTAGCTGATGATTTTAACGATGCATTTATAAAAGCTCGTTTAGCGGCATCTAAAGGCGACGCTGTATTACTGTCACCAGCATGTGCCAGCTTCGATATGTTCAATAGTTTTGAGCATCGTGGTGATACCTTCGTTCAATTGGTGAGGGCGCTATGAGTTCGGCAACCCGTATAGCGCCAGCCAGATCTTCGGTTTGGCAAAAAATAGATTTGAGCAATAAATTAATGATCGATCAATCATTAATGTGGGCTGCGATTGTGTTGTCAGTTTTAGGTTGGTTAATGGTGACATCAGCCAGTATGGATTGGTCCGAACGCCAATATGGCAATAGTTTACATATCAGCATGCGTCATGGGATTTATTTAGTACTGGGACTTATTACAGCTATGATCATGGTACGGGTCCCGCTGCAATGGCTACGATCGTTAAGTGCAGTATTTATAATAGTCGCTTTATTTAGCTTGGTTTTAGTTTTGATTCCAGGTATTGGGCGTGAAGTTAATGGTGGAATGCGTTGGATCTCTTTAGGCATTATAAATGTTCAGCCTTCTGAGTTTGCTAAGATTGCCACGGTACTTTATATGGCCAGCTATTTAGATCGTCGACGTGAAGAGGTTCAATCAAAGTGGTCAGGCTTTATGAAACCACTTTTTGTATTGTCTTTATTAGCCGTTTTACTGTTATTAGAACCCGATTTTGGCGCGGTGGTTGTGCTGATGTTAGCGACACTTGCGTTGTTATTTTTAGGCGGAGTGAAAGCGGGACAATTTATTTTAACGGCGGTGGTTGTTTTGAGTGCTTCGGTACTAATTTTATTAAGTCAGCCGTATCGACTTAAGCGTTTAACTGGTTACTGGGAACCATGGGAAGCAGAAAATGTTTTTGGCAGTGGCTATCAGTTAACACAAAGCTTAATTGCGTTTGGTCGTGGCGAATTTTCTGGTGTAGGTCTAGGCAATAGCATTCAAAAATTATTTTATTTGCCAGAGGCTCATACCGATTTTGTATTCGCTATATGGTCAGAAGAAACAGGTTTATTGGGGGCTTCGGTAATTATTGGTTTGTTTATATTTATATTTATGAAAGGTATGAATTTAGGTAAACAAGCATTTTCAAAACAACAATTTTTTGCTGCTTATGTGGCATACGGAATGTCTATGTTAATTGGCTTTCAAGCCTTTATAAACTTAGGTGTAAACATGGGTTTACTACCGACAAAAGGTATTACCTTGCCATTCGTAAGTTTTGGTGGATCTAGTTTATTAGCGTGTTCTATTGCTATGGGTTTATTGTTACGAGTCCATCACGAAATGGAGGTGGGCAATGGAAAAAAATAACGTATTAATTATGGCTGGTGGTACTGGAGGTCATGTGATTCCGGCTATTAGTGTGGCACGTGAATTAATGCTAAAAGGATACACGGTTCATTGGCTTGGCAGCATTAAAGGAATTGAAAACGATTTAGTCCCAGGCGCTGGTTATAAGTTACATCGTATAACGGTAACTGGCTTGCGTGGCAATGGTTTAATTAAAACCTTATTAGCACCTTTCCAATTGGTCAGAGCTATGTGGCAAACTTTGAAAGTATTTATTGAAGTAAAACCAGTTATGGCTTTGGGTATGGGTGGGTTTGCTTCTGGTCCAGGTGGATTAATGGCGGTTTTATCCCGTACACCTTTGGTTATCCATGAGCAAAATGCGATTCCGGGTATGACCAATAAAGTACTGAGTCGATTTGCAAAGCCTTTGCTGCAAGCATTTGATGGTGCTTTTAATTCTATAAAAGATGTTAAAACAGTTGGTAACCCAGTGCGCTCTACTATTACTAAATTAGATAGCCCAGAGGTACGTTTAGCAAACCGAGAACAAGCTTTAAATGTATTAGTGGTTGGTGGTAGCTTAGGTGCTGTGGCCATTAATAATGTGCTAATTGAAACTATGGCGTCGTTGCCTCCAGCCGTAGTCGTTAACGTTTGGCATCAAGCTGGTAAGCGCAACTACGAAGATGTGAAGCAAGGGTATCAAGCCGTTAATGTTGATTCAGTAAAAGTTAGTGCATTTATTGCTGATATGGCTGAAGCCTATAAATGGGCAGATATCGTAATTTGTCGCTCAGGTGCGTTAACTGTTTCAGAGTTAATGTCAGCTGGTGTCGCTTCTATTTTAGTGCCTTACCCGTTTGCGGTAGACGACCATCAAACGGCTAACGGACAGTTTTTAGTGAATGCAGGTGCGGCTATATTAACCCCACAGTCTGAGTTTACTTGCGAGTATTTAACCGAACAATTTAAAAAATTAATAACATCCCGTGAGCATATTTTAAAAATGTCTATCGCGGCACGGACATTAGCTAAACCCGATTCAGCTAACACCGTAGCAAATTATTGTATTGAGGCCGCCCATGGTAGATGAGAATAAAGTAGTTCAGCGTTGGGATATTCCAGAAATGCGTCGCATACGCCAAATCCATTTTATTGGTATAGGTGGTGTTGGAATGTGTGGTATTGCAGAGGTTTTACTTAACCAAGGTTATGTAATTTCTGGTTCAGATTTAAAGTCGTCTCCAGTGACCGATCGGTTAGTGTCGTTAGGCACTCAAGTATTTTTTGGTCATGAAGCTGAAAACGTAAAAGATGCTGATGTGGTGGTAGTTTCTACCGCCATAGATGTATCAAATCCAGAAATTAAATATGCAACTGAAAATCGTATACCGATTGTCCGTCGCGCAGAAATGCTGGCCGAATTAATGCGTTACCGTCATGGCATTGCCATAGCGGGAACCCATGGTAAAACCACTACAACCAGTTTAGTGGCTTCTATTTTAGCTGAAGGCGAAAAAGATCCTACTTATGTTATTGGTGGTAAGTTAACCAGTGCTGGTACCAATGCAAAGCTAGGTGGTAGTCGTTACCTAGTCGCTGAAGCTGATGAGTCAGATGCATCTTTTTTACATTTACAGCCAATGGTTTCTATTGTCACTAATATTGAAGCCGATCATATGGATACTTATGGTGGTGACTTTAATCAGTTGAAAAGAACGTTTATTGAGTTTTTACATAATTTACCTTTTTATGGCTTAGCCGTTTTATGTGTAGATGACGAAACTATTCGAGATATATTGCCAGAAGTAAATCGTCCCGTACTGACTTATGGTATCGATGAGCAGGCCGATTTTTATGCGGTAAATATTACTCAAAAAGGTTTATATACTTCGTTCACGGCTAAGCGTCCAGGCGAACATGCGGACTTAACCGTTAAATTAAGAATGCCAGGGCAGCATAATGTATTAAATGCATTAGCGGCCATTGCGGTGGCAACCGACGAGGGCATCGCAGATGATGCGATTGTCTTAGCGCTGGAAAAATTCCAAGGTGTAGGTCGTCGCTTCCAAGTGTGCGGCGAATATCCATTACACGATGGTAAAGTTATGTTGGTTGATGACTACGGGCATCATCCAACTGAAGTAGACGTTACAATTAAAGCGATTCGTGAGGGTTGGCCTGATAACCGTTTAGTTATGATGTTTCAGCCACACCGTTACACTCGAACACGTGACTTATACGATGACTTTGTAAGAGTGCTGAGTGATGTAGACGCGCTGTTATTGCTTGATGTTTATTCAGCTGGCGAAGACGAAATCCCGGGTGCTGACGGCCGTTCGTTAGCGCGAAGTATCCGTGGTCGAGGTCGTGTAGATCCAATATTTATTGAGCGCGGTTTTGATGTTAAGCCGGTGTTAAAAGATATTCTTAAGCCAGGTGATATTTTAATTACACAAGGCGCGGGTAGTGTAGGCGCATTGGCTTTAGAGCTTGTTCAAGACTTACCTGGATTATTGGAGGCTATGAATGGCTCAAAATAATTCAACCTCAAAAAGCTTAAATATGGGTAAGGTTGCCGTGCTTTATGGTGGCAATAGCGCCGAGCGAGTGGTTTCATTAAATAGTGGTCATGCGGTTTATAGTGCCTTGATTGAATCTGGCGTAGACGCAATAAAAATAGATACACAAAAAAACTTATTAGAGCAGCTAGCAGAACATAAGTTTGATACTGCATTTATTGCATTGCATGGTGTAGGCGGTGAAGATGGAACCATTCAAGGTATGCTAGAGTTTTACGGCCTGCCTTATACTGGCAGTGGTGTAATGGCCAGTGCCATTTGCATGGATAAGTGGCGTACTAAATTAATTTGGCTGGGATTAGATTTACCCACTCCACGCTTTATTAAAGCTGAAACAGTGGCTATGTTAAGCGATTTTTCTGCGCAAGTAGGGTTTCCGTTAATGGTTAAACCTGTATTGGAAGGCTCGAGTATTGGGATTTCAAAAGTAAAAGATCAGTCTGAATTGAAAGCGGCTTTTGATTCGGCCGCTGGTACTGGCTCGCCAGTGTTAGCCGAGCAGTTTATTACCGGTAAAGAATTTACTGTAGCGGTACTTAATGGCAAGGCGTTGCCAGCTATTCAGTTGAAACCAGCTAATGATTTTTATGATTACAATGCTAAGTATATTCAAGACGATACAGAATATTTGGTACCTTGTGGCTTGTCGGCTGACAAAGAAGCAGAACTGCAAGTATTGGCCATAAATGCTTACCACGCGTTAGACTGTAGCGGCTGGGGTAGAGTAGATGTTATGCAAGATGAGCAGGGATGTTTCTGGCTTATTGAAGTAAATACAGTACCTGGAATGACCGATCATAGTTTGGTGCCAATGGCTGCTAAGGCAGCTGGTATTTCTTTCCCTGAATTAGTTTTAGATATTCTAGAGGGAATTAAGCCGTGAAAAGCAAGGGTGCAACGCGTTTAAAATCATCACGGGCTGTGAATTCATCATGGTCTAAATTAATTAAACCTATCTCTATCGGAGTGACGGTTTCATCAATGATGTTTGCTGTTGTACTGTTAGTATTACAAGTTGCTAACAAACAAATTAAATTACTAGAAATATCGGCACCATTCGAATATGTGTCAGAAGACGATATTCGAGTTAAGTTGCAAGGTGTATTTCCTAATGGTTATGTCTCATTAGATGTTGAAGAAATACGCCAGCGGTTATTGGTCATGTCTATGGTAGCTGAGGTTGAGGTTGAAAAAGTTTGGCCGGATACATTAGTAATAAGGCTGCAAGAAGAGCAGCCAGTAGCGATATGGAATAAAAACAGTTTATTAAGTCAGGCAGGTGATATTCTGCCAGTAAGCGTTAAAGCGTTGTCGTTGCCAAAGTTAACCGGCGCAAAAAAAGACAGTCGTATGGTGATGCAGCATCATTTGTTATTTAACCGTTGGTGTAAGCGTCATAAGTTAAATTTAGTCGGCCTAACAAAGTCGACCTCTGGCTGGTTGATTGAAGAGCAGAGCGGATTAAAAATTTGGCTAGATGGGGCGAATGCCATGTCTGGTTTGAGACAATTAGAAAGTGTAATTGGACAATTTGAATTGGCGCGTATTAAAAGTATCGATATGCGTTATGAACAAGGGTTTGCTGTTGCTTGGAAAACCGAGCCGGCTAAAGTGCAGGGATAGAGAAAAATAATGAGTTCATCTGCAGAAAGTAAGTTAATTGTTGGATTAGACATAGGCACCTCTAAAGTGGTGTGTATTGTTGGTGAAGTAAATAGAGCTGGCATTATTAAAGTTGTTGGGGTGGGCAGTCATCCATCTAGAGGACTTAAAAAAGGCGTTGTAATAAATATTGAATCAACTGTCCAATCAATTCAGCGCGCCATAGAAGAAGCTGAACTAATGGCAGGCTGTCAAATTCATTCAGTGTATGCCGGCATTGCAGGTAGTCACATTCGGTCAATGAACAGTCATGGTATAGTGGCAATTAAAGATCGTGAAGTAGAGCAGTATGATATAGACCGCGTATTAGATGCCGCAAAAGCGGTGGCTATACCGGCCGACCAAAGAATTTTACATGTGCTACCACAAGAATATGTGATTGATATGCAAGAAGGCATTAAAGAGCCTGTTGGTATGTCGGGAGTACGTTTAGAAGCAAAAGTACATATGGTAAGTTGTGCATTAAATGCGGCACAAAATATTGAAAAATGTGTGCAACGTTGTGGTTTAGAGATTGATGACATAATTTTAGAGCAACTAGCTTCAAGTTATGCAGTTTTAACCGACGACGAAAAAGAATTAGGCGTGTGCATGGTCGATATTGGTGGTGGCACCACCGACATTGCTATTTTTACTGAAGGGGCAATTCGCCATACCGCTGTGATACCAATAGCGGGCGACCAAGTCACTAACGACATTGCAATGGCGTTACGAACACCGACTCAGCATGCTGAAGAAATAAAAATAAAATATGCCTGTGCATTAACGCAATTAGCGGGTCCAGACGAACTGATTAAAGTACCTAGTGTAGGAGAAAGAGAGCCAAGAAATCTTTCCCGACAAGCACTGGCAGAAGTGGTTGAGCCTAGGTATGAAGAGCTATTCACGCTTATACAAGCGGAATTAAGACGCAGCGGATTTGAAGATATTATTGCAGCAGGAGTGGTGTTGACGGGAGGAACATCCAAGATGGAAGGGGTTGTGGAATTGGCCGAAGAAATTTTCCATGTTCCCGTTCGACTGGCCAAACCAGGCGGTGTTGAAGGCTTAACTGACGTAGTGGCAAATCCAATTTACGCTACATCGGTAGGGCTATTAATTTACGGTGCGAAGCATCAATTGGGTGAATTAGTCTTTGCCCGAAAAGAAGATGATCCAATAACGTTTTTTTCGCGTGTAAAACATTGGATTAAAGGCAATTTTTAATATTTAATAGGCGCTATAGGTAGTATAGCGCCTGACGAATAAAAAGGAGAAGGGCGATGACTCAGAGAGATGGGGATATGTTCGAGATAGTTGACGAACCACAGCACAATGCAATTATTAAAGTTGTAGGCGTGGGCGGCGGCGGCGGTAACGCTGTTGAGCACATGGTAAAAAACAAAGTGGATGGCGTAGATTTCATTTGTGCCAACACAGATTCGCAAGCATTAAAAAATATGACTGCGCGTTCAGTTTTACAACTGGGTTCTACTGTAACTAAAGGCCTTGGTGCTGGCGCTAACCCAGAAGTGGGTCGTCAAGCTGCTATGGAAGATCGCGAGCGCATAGCTGAAGCATTAGCGGGTGCCGACATGGTATTCATTACGGCTGGCATGGGTGGTGGTACTGGAACCGGTGCTGCTCCAGTTGTGGCAGAAGTTGCTAAAGAATTAGGTATATTAACGGTAGCGGTTGTGACCAAACCTTTTCCGTTTGAAGGCCGCAAGCGTATTACGCTGGCTGAGGCTGGTTTAACTGAACTAGCTAAGCATGTGGATTCTTTAATTACCATTCCAAATGAAAAGTTATTAGCCGTGTTAGGTAAAAATACCTCTTTATTAGACGCCTTCTCTGCTGCCAACGATGTTCTATTGGGTGCTGTACAAGGCATCGCTGATTTAATTATTCGTCCAGGTATGATCAACGTCGATTTCGCCGATGTTAGAACTGTAATGTCAGAAATGGGTCAAGCCATGATGGGAACAGGTTCTGGTAAAGGTGAAGACCGTGCTCGTGAAGCCGCTGAAGCCGCTATTCGTAGCCCTTTATTAGAAGACGTAAACCTACAAGGTGCTCGTGGTATCTTGGTTAACATTACAGCTGGCACCAACCTATCTTTAGGTGAGTTCACTGAAGTTGGCGATACTATCGAAGAATTCTCATCTGATAATGCCACTATTGTAGTGGGTACGGTTATCGATGAAAGCATGACAGACGAGCTTCGTGTAACAGTGGTTGCAACAGGCTTAGGTGATATTGTCGCTGCTGCTCCTAAAAAAGTTGTCGATAACACAGTTAATAAAGCAGATGGATCGGTAGACTATAAAAAGTTAGATCGTCCCACTGTTATGCGCGGTTCGAACGCTCAGCCATCGCATCAGCTATCACCAGATAGTAAAGACAGCAAAGATATGGATTATTTAGATATTCCCGCTTTCTTACGTCGACAGGCCGATTAGGCCAGCGATGTTGGCCAATAGCTCTTTTAGAGTTATAATGGCCGGCTACTGTGCGATTTTTGCACTAATTGTTACAAAGCGAATTATTGAATGATTAAACAGCGTACTCTTAAAAACGCAATAAGAGCCACAGGCATTGGCTTGCACTCTGGCGAAAAGGTTTATTTAACCTTACGCCCTGCGCCTGTCGATACGGGTATTATCTTTGTTCGAACAGATTTAGAGCCAGCAGTAGAGATTGTCGCTAAGGCTGTTAATGTTGGTGATACAACTCTGTCTACTTCGCTAAGTAATGGCGATGTGAAGGTCTCTACAGTCGAGCACTTGCTTTCAGCAATGGCTGGATTAGGCATCGATAACGTATATGTCGAGTTAAGCGCAGCTGAAGTTCCAATAATGGACGGCAGCGCTGGTCCTTTTGTTTTCTTACTGCAATCAGCAGGGATAGAAGAGCAAGAAAAAGCCAAGCAGTATATTCGCATTACTAAACCAGTGACGGTAACCGATGGCGATAAATCAGCTTCTTTTAAGCCTTATAACGGTTTTAAAGTAAGCTTCACTATCGACTTTGACCATCCTTTGTTTGATTCTGAAAACCAAGTGGCTAGCCTAGATTTTTCGACTACCTCGTTTGTTAAAGAAGTTAGTCGTGCCAGAACGTTTGGTTTTATGCGTGATATAGAATATCTTCGCTCGCAAAACTTAGCCTTAGGTGGCAGTGTAAGCAACGCCATAGTGGTAGACGATTACCGTGTTCTTAACGAAGACGGCTTAAGATATGACGATGAATTTGTTAAGCATAAAATTTTAGATGCAGTAGGTGACTTATATCTATTGGGTCACAGCTTAATTGGTGAATATGTAGGCGTTAAGTCAGGGCATGGTCTAAACAATGCACTTCTTAGAGCCCTACTAGATCAGCAAGAGTGTTGGGAATTTGTATCGTTCGAAAACGAACAAGATGCCCCTATCAGATACTCTAAGCCAGTTTCGGCTGTTTAAACATTATTAATGGCATCTATTTGGATGTCATTTTTCATGTGATTAACCGTTGTCTTAGTGTTAAGTTTAGTAACCATGTGACATTAGTACCACACAAAGTGACGACTTCAGTCTAAACTGAAGATATATTAATTATTTGGACGCGACCATGAACATTATTATTGTTGGTCAGCGCCATGGCCGCTCCAAAACAATATCCTTGGGGCCCTTGGCTCGCTGGACATTGACTCTTACATTAGCCGTTATGCCTTTCTCAATGGGCGCTGCAGGCTACTATCTAACCATGATGCTTGCTGATGAAGGCCTGTTTGGCCCTGAAACAGCTAAGGCATGGGAACAAGATTTAACTCAACAACGCAAAGAGCTTGACTCGATCCGCGAGCAAACTGATCAACAATTGGTGGGCCTAACTTCTCGTATGGCCCAATTGCAAACCCGTCTTACTCGTTTAGATGCGCTGGGTGAAAGACTCATCGATCGATCCAAACTAGACAAAGGTGAGTTTAACTTTGGTGACCTACCGGCAATTGGCGGGCCTAACAGAAATCTAGAAGGTTCTGTATACAGAGCACCAGGTATTAGTAGTGTATTAGACGAACTGAGTAATCAAATTGATAGCCGTGAGCAACAGCTCGAAGTATTAGATAGCATTCTAGGCGATAAAAAAATTACTCGTGACACCTTTGTTGCTGGCTTGCCAATTAATAAAGGCTGGATGTCATCACGCTATGGTATGCGAACCGACCCATTTACAGGTCGCTTAGCATGGCATGCAGGTGTCGATTTTGCTGGTAAAACAGGTTCAGATATTGTTTCAGTTGCTTCAGGTGTGGTTACTTGGGCATCAAAACGACATGGTTATGGCTTTTTAGTTGAAGTTAATCATGGCAATGGCTATAAAACTCGTTATGCCCACTGCAAAGAAATTGTAGTTAAAGTGGGTGATGTTGTACGCAAAGATCAAATACTGGCTTTAATGGGCAGCACAGGTAGGTCTACTGGCCCCCATGTTCACTTTGAAGTATACAAAAATGGCCGAACAGTTGACCCGGCCGCCTATATTCACCGCACTCGCCGCTAATATATATTCCAACTCCTTTTCTAATTGGGTATGACGCAATATAAAATGTGTCTTACCTTTTGTGCTTTCTCAATACTAATAATTAAGATAAAAAAACATGTTCATTCAAAGTCTAGCCAAAGTTTTTGGTAGTAAAAACCAAAGAGAATTAAAACGTCTTCAAAAAACCGTTCTAAAGATTAATGCCCTTGAACCAGAAATGGAAGCATTAGACGACACGGCCCTTAAAAACAAAACCACCGAATACAAAGCCCGTATTGAGAAAGGTGAAAGTGTAGATGAGCTTTTACCAGAAGCATTTGCTGCTTTGCGAGAAGGCTGCAAGCGATCAATGAATATGCGTCATTTTGACGTACAGATGATTGGCGGTATGACACTGCATAACGGTAAAATTGCCGAAATGCGCACCGGTGAAGGTAAAACTCTTGTGGCTACACTGGCCGTATACTTAAACGCGCTAACCGCGGATGGTGTTCACGTAATTACGGTAAACGATTATCTTGCCGAGCGTGATGCAAATTGGATGCGGCCCCTGTATGAATTTATGGGTTTATCAGTAGGTGTTGTGCTTTCAGGTCAAGATGCCGAAGCCAAGCGTGCAGCTTATGAGTCCGACATTACTTACGGTACAAATAACGAATTTGGGTTTGATTATTTACGCGATAACATGGCGTTGTCGATGGATGAACGCGCGCAACGCGGATTAGCGTTTGCCGTTATCGATGAAGTGGATTCAATTTTAATAGATGAAGCCAGAACACCATTAATTATTTCAGGTGCTGCACAAGACAGCTCTGAAATGTATAAAAGAATTAATCAACTAGTGCCAAAATTAATTGAGCACAAAGAAAGTGAAGAGGAAGTAGTTGAACAAGAAGGGCATTTTGTAATTGACCTTAAATCTCGCTCGATAGAATTAAATGAAGTAGGTCACGAATTAGTAGAAGACATGTTAATAGAAGCTGGCATGTTAGAAGAAGGCGAAAGCCTTTATTCAGCAAGTAACTTGCTTATGCTTCACCATGTACAATCAGCTTTACGCGCACATAACTTGTACCATATAAATGTAGATTATATTTTACAAAATGGTCAGGTAGTTATTGTTGATGAGCATACTGGGCGTACCATGCCTGGCCGTCGTTGGGGTGAAGGCTTACATCAAGCTGTGGAAGCAAAAGAAGGCGTTAACATTCAAGCCGAAAGCCAAACATTAGCCTCAACTACCTTCCAGAATTATTTCCGTTTATACGGTAAATTGTCGGGAATGACGGGTACTGCTGATACTGAAGCTTTCGAATTTCGTGAGATTTATAGCTTAGATGTAGTGGTAATACCAACTAATAAAGAAGTAGCTAGAATTGATTTTAACGACCTAGTATTTTTGAGTGAAGAAGAAAAATTTCAAGCTGTGATTGAAGAAATCCAAGACGTTACATCACAGGGACGACCAGTTCTTGTGGGTACGGCAAGCATTGAAAGTAGTGAGTTAATCTCAAATGCGTTGAAAGCGGCAAAAATTAAACATAATGTATTGAATGCAAAAAACCACGCAAACGAAGCGCAAATTATTGCCGACGCAGGGCAAGCAGGTGTAGTTACAATCGCCACCAACATGGCTGGTCGTGGTACCGATATTAAATTAGGTGGTAACCTAGAGCGCGAATTAGAGAATATAAATAATCCTAATGATGAAAAAATAAAAAATGTAACTTCAGAGTGGCAGGTTCGTCATGCAGCTGTTATAGACGCCGGTGGCTTGCACATTATTGGTACTGAACGTCATGAAAGCCGACGTATTGATAATCAACTTCGTGGCCGTGCCGGTCGTCAAGGTGACCCAGGTTCATCTAGATTCTTTTTATCTCTAGAAGATAGCTTAATGCGAATTTTTGCCAGCGATAGAACTCGCCGCATGATGCAGGC
>JAWUVO010000084.1:0-8474 GCA_034112325.1 Bermanella sp.
TTTGCAGGGTTTTAATCACATAAGGACCAAACCATAAAGCAATAATAAGTGCCGTTAATGTGGCAAAAATTCCACGCACTGATAAATACTGAATAACGGCGAAGCCGCTATGAAATTGTTGTAAATAATCCGCTAACCAAAGCAACATGCTATGCTTCCTTATTTATTCTTATCTGATAAAACGATTATTTCTGACACTACGCGATCCATGCGTGCACTACGCGATCCCTTCACTAGAACAGTGGTGTCCGAATTCAATTTTGTTTTTAAAAAGCTTATTAACGTATCGTGACTTGCAAACCAATGGGCATTATCACCAAACGCATCTGCGGCTCCTCGACTAAATGTACCTAACGCAAAAAATTCGTCGACCTTGCCATGGCGAGCATAAACACCCGACTCGGCATGGGCCAACTGACTTTCTACACCTAATTCACCCATATCACCTAATACAAATATCTTGCGGCCTTGCTGACTACCTAGTACGTCAATTGCTGCACGCACAGATGCTGGGTTTGCATTGTAGGTATCGTCGATTACTCGACTGCCATTTAAGCCGACTTTTTCGACCAAACGACCTTCGACACCCTCAAATGCTTCTAACCCTGAAACAATAAGTGACAAAGGCAGTTTTAATGCATGACATGCGGCTGCGCTGGCTAATGCATTCATGGCATTATGCTGGCCCATTACTCGTAACTGAACATACGCCACTTGCTCGTCTATATGTATATTAAAACCACAGCAACCTGTGACATCTATCTCAATATCTGTTGCGCGGACACTCGCTTGCTCCGACACACCAAAACTTAATACGTGTTTGCTGCCTGCTCTTTTATTCCAAATATCAAAGTACTGACTATCGGCATTTAATATGGCATAACCATTTTCAGGTAATGCATCAATAATTTCACCTTTGGTGCGAACTATCGTAGCTAAATCACCAAAGCCCTCAAGGTGAGATGCTTCGGCATTGGTTAAAATGGAAACAAAAGGTTTAGTAAGATTTGATGTATAAGCAATCTCACCTTCGGCGCTGGCACCCAGTTCAACCACAGCATAATCAAATGACTCGCTTAAACGTAATAATGTAATTGGCGCACCAATGTGATTATTAAAATTGCCACGTGTGACTAATACTTCGTTTTTCTGACGCAGTAGCGTTGCCAGCATGCCTTTAACTGTAGTTTTACCGCTGCTGCCAGTAACCGCAACAACGTCTTTAGTAAATCTATTACGATTAAACAGTGCTAATAATCCCAGTGCTTTTGTGGTGTCTTGAACCAATAAAGTTGGTACTGACAATTCCATTGCTTTACTTATAACAACGGCACAAGCACCCTTTTCAATAGCCTGTTTAATATATTCATGCCCATCTAAACGATCGCCTATTAAGGCTACATATAAATCACCTGGCTGTAAGGTACGCGTATCGGTACTTACAAATTGAAAAGGCATGTTTGCACCGCGGTGCTGGGCAGATATAAAGTCTGCTACTTCGGCTAGTCTAACTACACCAATCATACTAATGACTCCATATGCATAGCGGCTTTTGCAACCGCTGCATCACTAAAATAATATCGTTGGCCATCAATTTCTTGATAATCTTCATGGCCTTTTCCTGCAATAACCACCAAATCATTGGGCATAGCTTTGGCTATTGCTTTTTTTATTGCCTGCTCTCTATCTAACTCGACTTCGAAAGCCGTCGATAAATTTCGCGTCATATCATCGCAAATTTTTTCAGGTAATTCTTTGCGAGGGTTATCACTAGTGAAAATTACATGGGTAGCATTATTAACCGCAATACTGCCCATTAAAGGACGCTTGCCTTTATCTCTGTCGCCACCGCAGCCTACCACTAATATTATTTTGCCTTTGTTGTGATTTTTAACCGAGGTTAAAACCTGCTCTAAAGCGTCTGGAGTATGGGCATAGTCCACCAATACTAGTGGGTCATCACTTGATCCAATAATTTGCTGCATACGGCCCAGTACGGGTTTCAAACCACAGCAAGCCGTTAAAATATCGTGAAATTTAAACTGCTTTGATAATCCGTAAGCCACCACAGCTGCGACATTATAAGCGTTAAATTCGCCATATAAAGGTAGTTGCACAGCTTCTGTTTGCTGCTGCCAAAAAAACACTACATCCATGCCTTTTTCGTTTACTGAATTAATTTTAAACCTTACGTCAGCCTTTTCAGCTGTTCCATAAGTCATCACGTTTTGTGCTGTGGTTATATTTATTAAATGCTCGGCAAAAACATCATCAAGATTAACAATGGCTACGGTTAACTTATCTCGAGTAAAGAGCTTGGCTTTTTCATTACCATAAGCCTCCATAGTCCCGTGATAATCTAAGTGGTCACGAGTAAGATTACTAAATATAGCCGTTTCAAACTCAACACCTGCTAAACGATTTTGCTCTAAACCATGGCTTGAGACTTCCATAGCGACCAGTTGATTATCGATGGACAGTTGTTTTAACACTGTATGTAATTTTTCTAATGGCAACGTGGTCATGCCTGATACGTGTAAATTATTCCATTTACCATAACCTAACGTTCCCATTACGGCGCTAGGCGTATTCAGTGCTTCTAAAACCTGCGCCAAATAATAGCAAATTGACGATTTACCGTTGGTACCTGTAACACCCACCAGCTGCAAACGCTGAGTAACCGAACCAAATTCTTTATGTAATAAGCCACCACTAAACGCCATAACATCTGCAACCTTAATGGTCGACTCTGTTAAATTTTGCTCAACTTGATTTGAACAAATTACCAGCTTGGCGCCCGACATAACCGCCTGTTCTATGTACAGAGCTTCATTTTCAGCAACAGAAGGTAAGGCAATATAACAATCACCTTGCTGCACTTCACGGCTATCAAAACAAATGTTTTTAATCTCAATTGAATGCAAAAAATCTGGAAGGCTATTTAGCTGTCCAGATAAAAAAGAATGTGCATTTTTGTTGATAACTATCACAAGCCCACCTTGGCGATGATGCCTTCATCGAATTGCGTGGGTGGTATATTCATTAACCTTAAACTGGCTTGAGTTACTCTAGAAAATATTGGAGCCGCTACCTCGCCCCCATAATATTCTCTGCCGGCGGGCTCATCTATCACCACAACCGTTACAATTTGTGGATCATTAGATGGCGCAATGCCTGCAAATAACGACAAATAACGTTCGTCTTCGTAGCCCGACTTACCCACTTTATGCACGGTTCCTGTTTTGCCTGCTACAGTATAACCTTCTACTTTTGCACGTCTGGCGGTACCTTTTGGTCCCACCACTGTCTCTAACATTTGAATCACTTGCTTGGCTACTTTTTCGCTCATTACTCGCTTGCCAACTTCGGTTTCTTTACGAATAAGAGTTAATGGTTGTTTTATCCCTCCATTAGCCAACACCTGATAGGCTTGAGCCAACTGCAAAGGCGTAACAGCCAAACCGTATCCAAAAGATAATGTGGCCGCTTGATGCTTGCTCCACTTATTATTTATGACCGCTACCTTGCCACTATTTTCGCCAGGCAAACCTAAACCTACCGACTTACCCAAACCTAATTGCTGGTAAAAACCCCAAAGGTTTTCGCCACCCATTTGAATAGCCAACTTGCTAACGCCCACATTACTAGACTTGGTTAATATTCCAGTCATATCTAATTCACCATAATCTCTATGATCACGAATAGTATTTTTGCCAATGCGAATATAACCAGGGTGTGTATTAATTACTGAATTAACCTTTACATTACCCGCCATCAAAGCCGCTGCAACTGTAAATGGCTTGACTGTTGAACCGGGCTCAAATACATCTGTCACTACACGATTTCTAACCGCTGAAGCTTTTAGCTCTGAGCGATTATTTGGATTAAAGGCAGGCTGATTAACCAACGCTAAAATTTCTCCGGTTTTAACATCGACCATTAATAACGAGCCTGCTTTAGCACCATGTTGCTGCACAGACGCTTTTAACTCTCTGTAAGCTTGGTATTGTAAGCGCAGGTCGATGCTTAACATTAACTCGTGACCAGATTGCGCTGGCTTTATTACACCTAAATCTTTTACCAGACGACCTAACCTATCTTTAACCGAGCGACCGACTCCTAACTCGCCTTGCAACCAGTCGTCGTAGGCCAGTTCAGCACCTTCAATTCCTGTTTCGTCTATATTGGTAAACCCCACAACGTGACTTGCCACTTCAGCGGCTGGGTAAAAACGCTTGTATTCTTGCTCAAGCCCAATTCCAGGAAGGTCTAATGCCGCAATTTTATTTGCTTGATCTGGAAACATGTGGCGCTGCAGATAAATAAATTCTCGGCTGGCATTTTTATTTAAGCGTTTTTTTAGCGTCGCTGTACTCATATTTAAATATGTCGCTACCGCAGAAACATCTACATTATCTTTTAAAATTTGCTTAGGGTTAGCCCATATACTTTTAACTGGCGTGCTAACCGCTAGCGGTTCGTTATTACGGTCTACAATCATTCCGCGATAAGCCGGAAGTTTATGATCACGAACAATACGTTTAGTGCTCTCGCTTTGCAGAAAATCGGTATCTAACACTTGCAGGTAGGTTAAGCGCACCAATAAAACCACAAACAGCAGCAAGCCCGCGCCCACTACGGTGTAGTGACGCCAGCTACTAAACTGTTCGGCATATTGGTTTTTACTGCTCATGTATTTGAATAACCCTAGTATTATTTTTATTTGGGAATATCATTTTAATTTTTTGCCTAGCAATTGCTTCTACTCGACTAGGGGCGGCCAAGGTACTGTATTCCAACATTAGGCGCCCATACTCTTCTTGTAATTTATTATGTTGATCACCTAGCGCTTGCCATTGGTGGGTTATTTTTCTATGCTCGAAACTCACATAAATCACCGACACAGCACTAAATAATAAAACTAAAGCACTTATTTTTAACTTTAATGGCACGCCCAAATACCGCTAAACGAGTTTTTCAGCAATACGCATTATGGCGCTTCTTGAGCGCACATTAGCATCTACTTCTTCTTTACTGGCTTTTATTGCTTTGCCAATATGTTTAATTTCTTTTGGAAAATCGGTTTCCATTATTGGAATGTCAGGCGGAAACTGCGGGCCCTTTTCCTTATCACGGATAAAACGTTTTACCATTCGGTCTTCTAGCGAATGGAAACTAATAACCACCATGCGACCGTCTTTATCTAGACTGTCCATTGAGTACTGTAGGCACTCTGTTAAATCACCTAATTCGTTATTCAAGAATATACGCATGCCTTGGAACGCTCGGGTAGCCGGATGCTTGTTTTTTTCCCATTTAGGGTGAGCATCTTTAATTACCTGGGCTAAGTCTAAGGTGCGCTCAAAAGGCTCTAGCTTACGGCGGTCGACTATCGCTTTTGCTAAACGACGACTGCAGCGCTCTTCACCAAACTGATAAAAAACATCGGCTATTTCTTCCTCTTTAGCACTTGCTATCCACTGGGCTGCGGTGATTCCCGCTTCAGTATTCATGCGCATATCTAATGGGCCGTCTCGCATAAAACTGAAACCACGCTCGGCTTCGTCTAGCTGTGGGCTACTAACCCCTAGGTCCATTAAGATGCCAGCTACAATTTTGCCTTCGCCTTTTTGTGCAATCCATGTTTTTAATTCGGCAAACGAACCATGGCATACCGTAAAGCGGCTATCTTGCTGCTCTAACTCTTTTCCGGTTTCAATGGCACGTGGGTCTTTATCAATACCAATTAGACGACCTTGCTCTGACAGTCGCTCTAAAATCAAACGGCTATGACCACCGCGACCAAACGTGCAATCCACAAACAAACCATCTGGATTTTGCACCAATGCATCGACAGCTTCATTTAATAGAACCGTTATATGTTCGCTCATAGGGATAAATTCATTAACTCTTCTGGTAACTGGGTATCGTCTTTCATTTCTTCTAAATAACTCTGACGACGTTCGTTCCAATGCTCTTCGTCCCAAAGCTCAAACTTTTTGCCTTGGCCCATCATGATCATCTTCTTTTCTAGCCCTGCATACTCTCTTAAAGGTGCAGGTAGTAATAAGCGACCATTACCGTCTAGGTCTATATCGGTAGCGTGACCGATAATAAGTCGCTGAATTCTTCTGGCAGCCGGGTTAAAGCTAGGTAACGCTTCAAGCTTTGCCTGTATTGGCTCCCACTCTTTAAGCGGGTAAACCAGTAAACATTTTTCTTCAGTGTCGATGGTTACAACTAGGGCGCCAGCGTTGCTTTCGTGCAGTAATTCTCGGTAACGAGCAGGCACAGCCATACGGCCTTTCGCATCCAAATTTATATTGTGTACGCCCCTAAACATCTATTTAGTCGCCCCCAACCCAAAAATCACCACATTTACCCACAAAACAACACTTTTGCACACTATAGAAACAGAAAGGGGTCATTGCAAGGTGTGAATCAAGGTAATAGGTCATTTGGCTGATATGGAGGACAATCCATAGGAAATACAGGGGTTTAGCGCTTAGATTGATTGGTAATAAAAATGGTGATTTATTGAACAGATAGAATAAGCGTTGGATTATAACGAGATATAGAGGTCGAGCCTTGCTACAAAGTAGCAAGGCTCGAAAATAGAGACGATCTATAAGCCGGGTTCTGTCACCTTAAAAAGGTGGCAATCATTCATCTAGGCCCTAGATTGCTCTAGGGCTCAAGCGACCTACCCGTTCCCAACGCGGGCCGCGCCAATAGGAACCTATTTGGTCTTGCTCCGAGTGAGGTTTACCATGCCACGAACCGTTACCGGACGCGCGGTGCGCTCTTACCGCACCCTTTCACCCTTACCTGTGCTCACGAATGAGCCATCGGCGGTATACTCTCTGCTGCACTGGCTGTTAGCTTACGCTACCCAGACGTTATCTGGCACCCTGCCCTGTGGAGCCCGGACTTTCCTCCCCTACCGATTAATACGATAGCGGCGACTGCCCAATCATCTCTGGGGCGGTAGGATACGCGGGAAAACTTTAGGGTCAAGATAAAGATTGTAACTATTATAGGAGAGCCGTTCGCCAAGGTTAAAAATACCTTTGTATAAGCCTTAGATTTTAATCCTATTTTTATCTAGCTCTTCCGCTAAATAGAGCGCCCAAAAGCTATATTAAAAGGACTATTACATTATGGGTTTCACTTCCAGACCGTTTATTTTCTACTAGACTATAAGGGTGGATAATTCACTTAACATTGAGTACGGGGCAAGCTGTAATTAAACCATCACAATCCATTTTGGATCGCTTACTAATAAAAGTGTTACCTGCTCGTTTTTTAACGGGTGAGGATGCATTTCGAGCGAAGGTGTTATGGCTGTACTCCACTTCATTAGGAGGGCTTGGCAGCCTTATTCTAGCTGGACTGACATTAGCCGAAGGGACTGTACCTGGTCGTCGATTAGTGACAGTTATACTCGCCGCTTTGTTGTTAGGTGTGACGGTACTTATGCGCTACGCCACGCATCTAACGTCGATTTCTGCTTATGTATTATTGATCACCATTTCTACTGTTTTTTATGTAGATTTTAACAACCTGTCTATTGAAGGCCCCAGCACCGTATTATGGATAGTGCCATTTACCTTAATGGCATTGCTATTTTCGTCAGTACGCCTATTTGCTATTTTTTGCTGTACATTTTCATTATTTATTTTAAATGTGGTGGCCTTACATAAAGGGTGGTTGCCAGAGCCTATTATTAAACCGGAAAACTGGCTATATGCGCAATGCATGTATGTGCTTTTAGCCGTTGTAATGGTGGTTATATGTACTCGCGGAATGTCCGGTATTGCTAGCGATAACTTGCTTGAATTGAATAAAGAAATTAATAATAAGCAAAAGCATATTGAGCAAATTAACCAGTTAAAAGTTATAGCTGAATCCTCTACTCAAAGTAAATCTATGTTTTTATCCACCATGAGTCATGAGCTACGCACGCCTCTTAATAGTGTAATTGGTAATGCCCAGTTGTTATCTCGCGCAGATCTACCCGATAAATATCGAGTGCAAGCTAGGGATATAGCAACCGCTGGTAATCTATTGCTGATATTAATTAATGATATTTTAGATTTCAGTAATATTGAAGAAAGCCAGCTTAATTTAATTGAGAAGTCTTATGATATAAATCGACAAATTATAGAACTTACTCGCATGATGGAATCAAGGTTGAAACCGTCGGTGAAAATTAACTTAACTCTACCCCATAAGACTTCATATATTTATGCAGACGAAAATCGTTTATCACAAGTGATCATGAATCTACTATCAAATAGTATTAAGTTTACTGAGCAAGGTGAGATCAAGGTGTCGTTAGAAGTTGAGAATAACAAAGATATTAAAATCTCTATTGCCGACACTGGTATTGGCATAAAGCCTGATGACATAAAAAAATTATTTACTCGTTTCACTCAAGTGACAGATGACTCGGCTAAAAATATGGAAGGCAC
>JAWUVO010000085.1:0-9071 GCA_034112325.1 Bermanella sp.
TTATCGGCCTTTTTACTGTCTTGTCCTTTGCTCATCATATTTACCCGTAGTTAATAGTACATGAACCTAAAGTCAGCTTGTGCCTACTTAAGGACGTTCTAAGTATGGCCATGAAATACAGCTTAATGTCATACATAGAAATATCAGTATGTCCCTATTATTCCATAAATAACAGCAATCATTACCCTGTGGAAATATCCCTTTATTTTTTGCTATTGTTCAAATATGTCATACAGATGTGTGCATTGTTCATTACACTGCTAGTATCAGGTGTGCATAATAACCATTACATTGAATCATAATTGAGATATATCCATGGCGCTTCCAGACATTTTAAAAGGCCGTTTATCGGTTCCTGCTATTGCATCACCTATGTTTATTGTTTCTGGCCCAGAGCTGGTATTAGCACAATGTAAGGCCGGTATTGTGGGGTCTTTTCCATCGCTGAATGCCCGTGGCGAGGGAGAGTTTGAAAAATGGTTAATTCACATAACAGAAGACCTAAAGGCCTACAATAAAGCCAATCCTGAAAAACCAGCCGCGCCGTTTGCTGTGAACCAAATAGTGCATAAATCCAATAATCGCTTAGAAGAAGATCTTGCCCTGTGCGTTAAATACCAAGTACCCATAATTATTACGTCTTTAGGGGCCAGAGTAGACGTGAACGATGCTGTGCATTCTTATGGCGGTATTGTTTTACACGATATTATTAATAATAAATTTGCTAAAAAAGCCATTGAAAAAGGCGCCGATGGATTAATTGCAGTGGCAACTGGCGCGGGTGGCCATGCTGGTACATTATCGCCGCTGGCTTTGATTCAAGAAATTCGTACTTGGTTTGATGGCTTGCTGTTATTATCAGGGTCTATTGCATCGGGTGATTCAATCCTTGCTGCGCAAGCCATGGGTGCCGACCTTGGTTATATAGGTTCTGCGTTTATCTCTACAACAGAAGCCCGTGCGGTAGACGACTACAAACAAGCCATTGTAGACTGCGGTGCAGACGACATTGTGTACACCAACTTATTCACCGGCGTGCATGGTCACTATTTAAAGCCTGCCATTATTAGTGCCGGAATGGACCCAGATAATTTACCAGAAAGCGACCCGTCTAAAATGAGTTTTGGTTCGGGTGGTGAAAACGACAGCAAGGCGTGGAAAGATATTTGGGGCTGTGGTCAAGGGATTGGAGTGGTTTCAGAAATACGTCCAGCGGGTGAATATATTGCAGATTTAGCTGTGCAATATAAAGCCGCGTTTAAGCGCCTAGCTGCGCTACAATAACCATTTAATATAAGTTGCTACGCTGCTTTTACTCTAGGGTAAAGGCAGCCATATCCTGCCATTAAAATTTATTTAGTCTAAAGTTAAATTGTAACAAATAGCGCATTAATATATTGTACGATTTGGTGTTTTAAAAGCGCCAGATCGAATAATTTAAGGACACCTATGTCGGCTAATAATTTAATTTCAGACAGCGACACTCGCAGTACTTTAGCAAAAACCTTCAGTTCTATTCTAGATGCTGGTCGAGAAATATTGGCCAAACGCAACTCATCTTTACCTAATATTAGCGATCCTGTAGAAGCTCTGGTTAATTTATGCAAAGAGCTTTTAAAGCATCGTGGCGAGGCATCTGGCCTGGCTTTAGCCAGTGAAATTACCGCTGCTTATAGAGCCTTGACGGCTGAATCTCAATTAGGTTTTTTTAATGCCTTGGCCACTGACTTTGAGGTAGATGGAGAGGCGGTGTTAGAGGCTGCAGAAGAATATCGAAAAGATAAAAAAGTAGAAAGTCTGTGGAAAATAACGCGATTATCACAAGCCCCTAGAGTACAACTATTAAAACGCATTAACATGGCAAAAGACGGTACAAAAACCCTTGTAGCTATGCGTAAAGATATTTTAGATCGATTAAACAGTAATCCCTTGTTAAGAGGTGTTGAAACTGATTTTAAAAATTTATTTATATCTTGGTTTAATAAAGGCTTTCTGGAGATGCGTCGCATTGACTGGTCGTCGCCGGCATTAGTATTAGAAAAAATTATTGCTTACGAAGCGGTGCATCAAATTAATGGTTGGGAAGATTTACGCAGCCGACTACAAGAGGATCGCCGTTGTTTTGCATTTTTTCATCCAGCATTAGAAAACGAACCTCTAGTCTTTGTAGAAATTGCTTTAACCGAAAAAATTCCAAATGCAATTGCTCCGTTGTTACAGCAAGACCGAAAAGAAGTCGACCTTAAAAAAGTAAATACAGTTGTGTTTTATTCCATAAGCAACTGCCAAGCGGGTTTGGCCGGCGTGTCTTTTGGCAATTTTTTGATTAAAAATGTGGTAGAAGAACTTAAAAGTGAACTGCCGTCATTAACGACTTTTGTGACACTTTCGCCAATCCCTGGATTTTTAAGATGGTTAGAACGTGCCGATTTAACTGGCCTAGTTGATGAGGATATGGCCAGTAAAGTATTGCATCCGGTTGGCAGTGTGGCCGACAGTGATGTTTATCAGCAGTTAGAAAAATTATGTGCTCATTATTTATTAAAAGAAAAATTTAACGGTTTAGCAAAAGATCCAGTAGCAAGGTTTCATTTAGGCAATGGTGCTCGCCTGCAAGGGTTGCATAGAGATGCTGACTTATCAGAAAAAGGTCGCCAGCAGTCCGCCGGCATAATGGTGAATTACCTTTACGATTTAGAAAAAATAGAGATTAATCACGAGGCCTACTTTGAAGCTGGCGAGATTGCCGCAGCGGGTTCCATAAAGCGTCTATTAGCCTAGGAATATTCATATTTAGGCATAAAAAAACCGCAATTGTTAAAATACAATTGCGGTTTTTTTATATTGTCGATAAAGGTTACATTAAAAATTCTGATCTAGTTTTAGGGTCAGACTTAAAACCACCACCCAATGCTGTGGTCTGTGTGCTTGATGTGGCATCCATAACCCCACGTGCTTTAACACAGTAGTGTTTAGCATCAATAGTAACGGCCACATGCTCGGTTTCAAGCAAACATTGTAACGCCACTAATACCTGTTGAGTCAGTCTTTCTTGTACTTGAGGGCGCTGAGAGAAAAATCTCACAATACGGTTTATTTTGCTTAACCCAATAATTTTATCATTGGGGATGTAAGCCACTTTTGCCATGCCATCTATGGTGACAAAATGATGCTCGCAGGTGCTGGTAAGGCTAATGTCTTTTACCTTTACCATTTCTTCAACACCCATTTTGTTATCTATTACGGTAATCTTTGGAAAGTTTTCATAATCCAGTCCGCAAAAAATTTCATTCACATACATTTTTGCAATACGATGCGGTGTCTCTATTAAGCTGTCATCTCTTAAATCAAGACCAAGCGTTTCCATTATATCGGTCATGGATGCTCTAATTTTTTCATACTTGCTGTTGTTGTCTAAAGGGTTTGCCACTAGCGGCGTTTCTAAGCCATGCTTGATTAAAGCTTCGCGTACACGCAGTGCTTCAAATGAGATATCGCCTTTATTTTGTTCCAATTTTTCTTTAATGGCCAAAGACATAATGTGATCCTATTTTGACGGATAATTGTATATTCTGGTTACCAGCATTTGGTATTTTACTGTGCATTTTAGAATTTAAGTTATACAAGGTTACGGCCGCCATCTATAGATAACGTTCGCCCTGTTATGTAGTTACTGTCTAGCAAATAGCGAATCGCTTTCACGCCTTCTTGTTCGCCTGGAGCAACTTGCATCAATGATTTTTTCAATGCTTTTGCTTTGTATTCGTCGTCGTCATTTTCATTAAACATTAACAATGCTGGCGCGATGGCGTTTACTTTTACTAAGGGTGCCAACTGTGCCGAAAACGATAACGTTAAATTGTGCAGTGCAGCTTTACTAGCGGCATAAGCAACGTGTTTTTTTGAACCTTTTTCTACAATAAAATCTGTCATGTGAATTATATCGGCCGCCGAGTCACCAGCCGTTTTTGCAAAATTGTTAAGCAAAGGTGCTAACTGATTATTAATCAAGTAGGGAACTTTTGCGTGAATATGCATCATTTTGTCAAAAATATAATCAGGGTCTTCATGATTCGATTTCGACTCGCTAAGCCATTCAGACGCGTTATGAATGATGGCTCTCACTGAGCTATATTGTTTGATAATGGTATCTGTAAATTCCAGCACAGCTTTAGTTGTAGACAAGTCTGCATGTAAAGCTGTTATTCCAGCCGCCTTAAGTTGCGCAAGGTGACTGGTGTTATTTCTGTAGGTGACAATAACAGGAGTTAACTCGCTGTGTAGCGCCAAGGCTGCGGCTAGTCCCAAGCGTTGACCACCGCCGGTAATAATTATAGGAGCAACAAGATTTTTACTGTTGTGCTGCTCAGGCATTAACTGCGCTCCGCTTTTAGTGAAACTGATACAGAATCTGCAAAGCGTAAAGCGTGAGGTTTTTCAACTTTAACCTCGGTCTTTAGCACTTGAGGATTGCCCATAATAATATTAATAATGTCAGCGTTTAACTTCTCAACTAGGCGAAACTTGCCATTCTCTACATGCTTGATAATAGCCTTAGTTATGACTTTATAATCAAGGGTATCGTTTTCGTTGTCTGAAATGCTAGGCGCCGATGCATCAAATTCAATAAGGGCATTAATGACTATGTCTTGCTGCTTTACAAGCTCATCAGGGTTAAACCCAATAAATGTGCGCAACCTTAGGTTTTCGATATTAATTGTCGCATTACCCATGACAAAAGTAGCATCGGCTTTATTGACCGATCTTATGGGGGTGGATCCGATGGCTGAATTGTTCGGCATAACAACTTTCCTGTTTCTTATTTTTACGTAAACCCACCTACAGTAGATCACTATTAGTCATAAACCGATGCCCAACAAGGTTAATATCTTTGCAAGCTAAGGTTTGATTAACGCAGTGGACTTTATAAAGTAATCCTTAAGGTAGTCTATTAGCAACCGTAGCTTTTTCGAGCTAGCACTTCCAGGTGGAAAAATGCCATAAATATCAATACTACTAAGCTGATAATCATCTAATACTATTTCTAGCAAACCAGCTTTTACCTTGGGGCAGGCATCATAAAGTGGGATTTTGCCTAAGCCGTGGCCTCCAACAATAAAGGCCGTTCGGGCTGCTGCATTATTGGTACTAATGCTGCCTTTCACTGAAACTGTGTGCGAGTGAATACCTTTTTTAAACTCTATATCCCCAGATGTTAACTTATAAACCACCCATGCATGGGAATCTAGATCGGCTGGAGTGGTTGGCCGACCATGCTTTTTAAAATATTCGGGCGAGCCGCATAAGCAGGTAGGCAGCGAAGATAACTTACTTGCTTGTAGTCCAGAGTCTGGCAATGGAGCCCCCCTAATGGCAAGGTCGATACCCTCTTGCATAATATTAACCACTTCGTCGGTTAACATTACGTCTAAATCAATTTTAGGATACAACCGTCTAAAATCATTTAATGCAGGCACCACCATTTGCAAACCAAAATTCACAGGGCATGTGATTTTTAACAGCCCTTCAGGTTCATGTTTAAGGTTCTCCATTTTCTGATTGGCAATAGTAGCTTGCTCAGCAATGATCCGACATGACTGGTAGTACTCGGTGCCTGCCTCGGTTAAGCCTACCGAGCGAGTAGAGCGATTAAGCAGCTTTACGCCAAGCTGAGATTCCAGCTTTTTAATGTGATAACTCACTACTGCTCTAGAAAGACCAATATGCTTAGCGGCCGCGGTAAGGTTACCTTGCTCGACTACTTGAGCAAAAATAACCATGCTTTTCAGTTGTTCAATTGATATGTTCATAGCTCATTGTATCAATAATTCTACCAATGTGGTCAGTTTAATCCATATTGTTCGACCGAATATATAGGACTATACTGTTTTCAAGATATTGGCCATCACGGCTTCATACATTAGGAGGATCGTAATGTTAAATTTCAGTTTTCAAAATACCACCCAAATCCACTTCGGCGAAGGTCAAATTAAAGCTCTTAGCAAAGCCATACCTAAGACTGCAAAAGTACTAGTGACTTATGGTGGCGGTTCGATCAAAAGCAATGGTGTGTACGAGCAAGTGGCAGCCGCACTAAGCGAGCATACTTGGTTTGAGTTTTCGGGTATCGAACCTAACCCAAGTTACGAAACTTTAATGAAGGCTCAAGATTTAATTACCAAGCACGACATTGATTTTTTATTAGCGGTAGGCGGAGGCTCTGTTGTCGACGGAACTAAATTTATTGCCGCCGCCGCGTTGTTTGAAGGTGACGACCCATGGGACTTTATTGCCAATGGCCAGCCAATTAAACAAGCATTACCTATTGGTTGTGTATTAACGTTGCCGGCCACCGGTTCGGAATCAAACACCGGCGCAGTGGTTACCCGCAATGGCAACAAGCTACCGTTCCGCAGCCCATTTATACGCCCAGAATTTGCAATACTTGATCCAGCGGTAACGCTTTCGTTGTCTGACCGTCAAATCAGTAATGGCGTGGTAGATGCATTTGTTCATACCATGGAACAATATTTAACTTACAGCGTAAATGGCAAGGTACAAGATCGTTTTGCCGAAGGCTTATTACTGACGCTGATAGAAGACGGCCCAAAAGCTTTAGCCCCTGAAACAGCAAAAGATTTAGACGTACGTGGCAACACCATGTGGGCAGCAACTATGGCGTTAAATGGATTAATTGGTGCAGGTGTTCCGCAAGATTGGGCCACTCACATGATTGGCCACGAGCTAACAGGTGCTTACCAAATTGATCACGCTCGTACTTTATCAATAGTATTACCTGCCGTTATGAAAGTATGTAAAGAAGCCAAGCGTGAAAAGTTATTACAATACGCCGAACGTATTTGGAACCTAACGGACGGTGACCAAGACACGCGTATTAATCGTGCAATTGAACTAACTGAAACGTTCTTTGAGACCATGCAAGTGCCAACTCGGTTATCGCATATTGACCTTGGCGAAGCCGAGATTGATGGGCTAATTGAAAAGTTAACTCAGCACGGCATGGTTAAACTTGGCGAGCACGGCAATATAACGCCTGACATCAGTCGTCAAATTTTAATGACGGCGCTGTAGCTTTTAAATGTAATTTTAGATTGTAATTTAAAGTGTAATTGTAATCTTACAAACCAGCCCACATTAGTGGGCTTTTTTATGCCTGATGTTTATTGGTTTAATTTCATCAAAATCAATTTACTGGCGCTATTGGTATGTATACTAGAGCGTGTGTAAGCCCTGTCTAAGCCAAGTGTGAACACGGGCATTTATATCGTTAACAGAACACTCACTTCAACAGGACTCGCTATGAATTTTGCGAAGCATAATTTAGTACTTTATAAACAGACTCCTGCTCTAATTGAAGAGTTAGGCGCCAAAATATCTATCCATTTAGAAAGTGGAAAAAAAATTAGCGTGCGCGAGAAAGACATACAATTTCTTCATCAAGGGCCGCTAAAAAGTATTACCCAATTACATCCCGCGCCAGAAGGCAACGTAGCCGAAGCTTGGGAATTACTGCAAGGCGAAACCGTGCCCTTGAGTGATGTGGCTGAATTAATTTATGGCGAAACCACACCAGCATCCGTTTGGCACGCTTGGCAAGTACTCAACGAAGACACCTACTTTACTGGTTCAATTGATGAAGTTACCGCTAGAACAGCCCCAGAAGTCGAGGCCATTGTTTCTAAACAACGTGAGAAAGAGCAAGAAGTCACTCGCTGGCAAGACTACCTGCAGCGGGTAAGAGATAATAAAATTTTACCAGACGATGTGACCCAGTTAAGCGATGTTGAACGCATGGCTTATGGCAAAGCCTCGGTGAGCCGCACATTAAAAGCGTTAGACCTTGAAGCCGTTCCCGAACAGGCGCATAAACTACTGCTTAAACTAGGCCTGTGGACCGAAACAGTAAACCCGCACCCAGCTCGATTTGGTTGTGCCACCGCCGAGCCCGATTTAGCGGTACCAGAATTACCAGAAGAAACCCGTGAAGATTTAACGGCACTACAAACATACGCCATTGACGACGACAACTGCAGCGACCCAGACGACGCCATAAGTCTTGACGGCAAAACAATTTGGGTGCATGTAGCTGATGCGGCGGCGCTTATCAAACCCGACTCGCCACTGGACCAAGAAGCCCGTAGTCGCGGAGCCAATTTATACATACCAGAGCAAGTGGTGCACATGCTGCCTGAAGGTGTAACCAACATATTGGGACTAGGGTTGTCTGAAATATCTCCAGCGCTTTCGTTTCAAATAGGCGTGGCAGAAGACGGCGCTATTACTTGCCTAAAAATTATCCCAAGCTGGGTTCGTGTGCAACGTCTTAGCTATTCAGAAGCCAACCAACAAATAGATTCGTTTAAGGAACTGTTAGCGCTTACCGATGTATTTCGCACTCGCAGGTTGGCTCAAGGTGCCGCGCAAATAAACTTACCGGAAGTAAAAATTCAAACCACCATTAACGGCGATATTTATCACCTAGGTGCGGCAAAAAAATTAAACGCAGACAAACCGACTGAATGCACCATGGTAATAAAAGACTTACCCAGTTTAAAAAGCCGAGACATGGTCACAGACGCAATGCTAATGGCAGGCGAAGCCGTGGGCCGATACTTAATTGAACACGACATACCTGCGCCATTTGTTTCGCAGCCGCCGCCAGACGAAGGGGCAACACCTGAAACCATGTCGCAGATGTTTGCCTACCGTAAAAAATTCAAGCGATCGGGCCTACACCTAGAACCGGGTATGCATTCAGGATTAGGACTAGAACCCTATACCCGTGCCACCAGCCCATTGCGCCGCTATTCAGATTTACTGGTGCATCAGCAATTGCGCGCATTCATTAGCGGCACCCCGTTAATCAGTGAAGCCGACATGTTAGCGCGTATGGCCGAAGCCGAATTAGGTGGCGGCAACACCTCAAAAGCCGAACGTCTTAGCAACCGTCACTGGACGTTGTTACACATGCAGCAAAACCCAGACACAGTATATCGCGGAGTAGTGGTAGATAAACGCGCCGACCGAGGAGTAATAATGCTGCCAGAATT
>JAWUVO010000086.1:0-29775 GCA_034112325.1 Bermanella sp.
TGGTGTACAATCCAGCCATGAAAAAATTACTCGTTATTGGCTACGTATGGCCCGAACCTAACTCAAGTGCCGCTGGCAGTCGTATGCTTCAGTTGATACAAAGCTTTCAGGCCGACGGTTACACCGTAACTTATGCTAGTCCGGCACAAGCCAGTGAGCACGCTATAAATTTTCAAACCGCCGGCATAGCAGCCGTGAATATAGAGCTTAACAATTCCAGCTTTGATGAATTCATTCAAAAACTTGACCCAAACGTAGTAATGTTCGACCGCTTTATGATGGAAGAGCAATTTGCTTGGCGAGTTGAAAAACATTGCCCACATGCTCTTAGGGTTCTAGACACCGAAGATTTACATTGCCTGCGATTTGCTCGACAAGCGCTAGCAAAAGGTAATTCGAAGGTGATTCGTAATGTACCCAAAGAATCACTATTCAATGACCATGCTAAAAGAGAAATAGCGGCTATTTTACGCTGCGACTTAAGCTTGATGATCAGTGAACATGAGATGGATTTATTGATTAATACCTTTAACGTTCCATCGCATATATTGGCTTACGTGCCTTTTATGTTGGACCTTTCATTGGTAACTGCCAAGCCGCTTAAAATGCCTGAACGACAACATTTTGTGTCTATTGGTAACTTTAGGCACGAACCAAATTGGGATGCTGTATTAACCTTAAAGCAGCACATTTGGCCTCTAATTCGCAAAGCTCTGCCTAAAGCCCAACTTCATATTTATGGTGCTTATCCGCCTAAAAAAGCCACGCAATTGCATAATGAAAAACAGGGGTTTTTAGTAAAGGGCTGGTGTGAAGATGCGTTTGACGTTTTGCAGAAAAGCCTAATTTTATTAGCGCCGTTAAGATTTGGGGCCGGCCTAAAAGGCAAGCTGCTTGACGCGGCGCAATGTGGATTACCCGCAGTTACAACCAGTATTGGTGCTGAAGGTTTGTATGCTAATAAAAACACTCAAGGGATTTTAGATACTTGTATAGCCACTGATGACATGACTGAATTTGCAGAGCATGCTATTGAGCTTTATAACAATGCCGCGCTATGGGGCAGACTTCAAATAAACGGCCCAGATTGGCTTGAACAAAGGTTTTCAAAGCAACGTTTTCAAGCGGCGTTTTTAATTAGGCTGAATGAGGTTATTGATAGCTTAGATGAGCACCGGTTAAACAATTTTACTGGCAGTATGCTGCTTCATCATTCAATGAAGTCAACGCAATACATGGCACAGTGGATTGAGGCTAAAAATAGTTAACGGCTAGATGTTTTTGAAACACCAGTGTGCCGTATAGCTGACCTCCATATTTCATAAACTGAAATACCACCATGCTTAAATGCAATCATACCTAAGCCCCTGCATTGCCTAGTTTTGATACTACAGCAATCCATTTTGATCTGGACTCTGTTGTGGAGCTTATAATGGGACCTATCATTTTACTTTTCACTGAGTTAAAGCCCACAAACTTAAGAGTGGCTGTCTTTAACTGCTTGATTGCAGACGCCCCTTGAAACAACACGTAATACCAAGGTGGCGTATCCATGGTCATCACAATTCTAGCCGTCTTGCCTTGTAACAGCTTTTTAGATATTGATTTTCCCTTTTCATATTGAAATGCAAAACCCGGTAAAAATGTTCTATCGATTAATCCTTTCAATTTTGCAGGTAAAGACCCCCACCAAATAGGCGTAAGAATAACCAGATGATCACACCACTCAAGAGAATCCTGAAATGCCTTTAACGAATCTTCCATGGCGTGGGAATCAGCATAGCCACCCGAGAGATCTAAATTAAAGTCCATTTCAGATAGGTTTAACAATTGTACATCATGATTTTTTTTGGCAGCATCTGCATAAACTTCTGCTAGATGGTTTGTAAAACTAGATTTTTTAGGGTTTGCCGCTAATACCAATACTCGTTTTCTCATCTCGATCTCCAAATTAACTGTTCGATATGGAGTCTAATGTCTCCCCATGGGGGAGAGTAAAGGTTTAATTTAGGATTTAATTTAGGGGTTTATCTGCTCATAACATTGATCAAGGCTGTCAATTTTGATCTTTATCTCATCTATTTGATTAATTAGCTGAATTCTGACTTCAGCCAAAAATATTTTTATTTTTGCCCAATCAACCTTGCCATCGCTGTAAGTAATCACGTTTTTAAGCTGAGACAAGGATACGCCTAATTCTTTTGCTTCTTTGATTAATATAAGAATCTCTATATCTGCTTGATGATACACCCTGTATCGACCGATTCTTTCAGGCTGTTGTATCAAACCCTTTTCTTCATAGAACCGAATCGCCTTGATAGATAAGCCTGTCACTTTTGATGCTTCACCTATATACATATTCGAGCTATCTATAAAGGCATTCATTTAATTTCTAATCTCATTACTGCAACCCATAATTTCATAGCCAAGGTTTAATTCTGTCATCGTTGCACTAGATGCTACAGTCAAAAATATAAACTATACTATTTTCATCTGACAACTCAGTGGATTTATTTTCACTACCACAACTGATTGAACTAATAGCCAACAGAGCCTCAAATGCAGGCGCTTTAATAGGCCACACTGGTCAAGTGCGATGGATGCTCTAGAATATCCACCAAAAGTGGCATCGCTCGATCCAATTCCCCCCGTGATATCGATCCGCCCAGACACAGCCTAATCGCATGCTGTGGAATATTATCAGCACAAAATGCAGCACTCGACACGGCACTCAATCCTTGTGATCGTAAATGCGTGGCAACCAATGTTGGATTGAGTTCTGCATTTTTTGGCAGTGCTAGCCAAAGATGAAAGCCCTCTGGATGAGCGCTGAACTTAAACCCGCTCAAGTGCTTTTTTGCCAGGCTCTGACGCGCCATCGACTCTTGTCTTATTGCCACTATCATTGACTTAATGGTGCCGTCTTCAGCCCACAAAGTAGACATTGCATTAGTAACAGGACTTGCCATAACCGATAGTGCTCTCAAGGCGCCTGCCGTTCGTTGAGCCAGCACCTTATTTGGGGCATATAAATAACTGGTACGCAGACCCGCGCCAAAATATTTTGATAGCCCCGTTAGATAGTACGTCATCTCAGGGGCCAGCATAGCTATTGGCGTCACCGGTTGCGAAGGAACCAGAGCATATGCATCGTCTTCAATAATAGGAATACTATAACGGAGTGCCAAGTCAGCAATGGCTTCACGACGGTATTGACTTATGGTGAGTGTTGATGGGTTTTGAATCGTGGGATTAAGATAAATTGCAGCAATATTTCCACTTTTACAACGTGACTCTAAAGACCGAATGATCGGGCCATCAGAATCGCTATCGATAGCCGTTAGCGTAACACCGAGCTGGGCGGCTATGGCTTTGATACCTGGGTATACCAAATTTTGTACACACACCGCGCCGCCATTTTGAGTCAGTATCGTCAGCAACGCCACTAAAGCGCTGTGAATACCTGGACACACTAACATTCTGTCAGCATCGGCATTACCTAATAACGGCTTCAATAAGTGTAAGGCCGCGTCTTTATCTCGATCACTCCCCCCGAAGTCTTGATAACGCAAGACCGAATATATATCTCTATTCTCCATCGATTCTTGGAATCCGGTTCTAATTCGAGCCATCAATTCAGGGACCTGAGGTTCAGGAGGTAGATTCATAGTCATTTCATAGTTACTACCACCGCGTAATGGCAAGGAGCCGGTTTTACCTTTAATAAAGGTCCCCATTCCGGGGCGTGACACAATCAAACCTCGATTTTTTGCTTCGCTATATGCACGGGCAACCGTCGTATAATTCAGTTTTAGAATGCCGGCCATATCACGCAACGTGGGCAGCTTGTCGCGATCTTGTAATTTACCCTGTTCAATATCCTCTGCGATCAAGTCTGCGATCAATAAGTAGGCTGGCCGCTTCTCAGCATTATTCATCGCCGAAACCCAGTGCCGGTAGGGGGAATGACCCATATTCTAGACTCTTAAATAGATTATCAATAATCTTTTTTTTACGCACAAATCGTTCCAACTAATAAATAATTAGTCGTACCTGACAAACCTCTTGATTGCATATTTTTTTGTTAATTATCGGCACCTAAAAAGAGCGCGCAACATAAAGAATGAACCTTGGCTGTGCATATTAATAAGTGATGCATGAACTCGAAAAACGATCACAAAATTTTTTTCACGTCTAGATATTTTGCTACACAAAGTTGATCGTATGTTGATTGCATTCTTTTAAAATTCCTCTGGCATAGCCGTTGCAATCAGTAAAAGTGAACCCAAATATTTTGAGTTCCAAACAAATAAAAGACTAATTTTAAGGAGAAACCTATGCCAATCGTAGATAAACCACTACATAAAGACGGCGACTTTTTTGTTGATTACGAAGAAAAAGTTTTTGAAGACGTGCAAGCCAAAGAAGGTGAAAAAGCACTTGTTACTTTCCATACCGTCGCTTTCGAGGGCTCAATTGGTTTCGTAAATATGCTGCAAGCCACACGATTACAACGTAAGGGATATGAAACCTCAATCTTACTTTACGGTCCCGGTGTTAACTTAGGAATACAGCGAGGCTTTCCAACATTAGGTGACGAAGCTTTCCCTGGCCACCAAAACTACACCAATCAACTGAAAAAATTCATGTCCGAAGGCGGTAAAATTTACGCCTGCAGGTTCGCACTACAGGGACTTTACGGGCACGGTGAATCTAACCTAATTGAAGGAATTGTTCCAATTAGCCCACTTGACGTTTTGGATCTTAAGCTTCTGCATATGCGTGACGATGCAGTTATTATTGATACCTGGACAATGTAAGAAGGCGGCGGCGATGACTATCAATAATCCTACAAATCGAATAGTACGCGCCGCTGCTGCTCAGCTTTCTCCTGATCTGGAGAAGGCTGAGCGAACCCTCGTCAAGGTATTAGATGCTATTGACGAAGCAGCGAGCAAAGGTGCAGAAATAATTGTTTTTCCTGAAACATTTGTGCCCTATTACCCCTATTTTTCTTTTGTATGCCCTCCTGTTTTGGCAGGCCAAGAGCATATGCGTTTATACAATGAGGCGGTGGTGATACCCGGGCCCATTACCCAAGCGGTTTCCGCACGAGCTAAATCACAAAATATTGTCGTGGTGCTTGGAGTTACTGAGCGAGATTATGGTTCGCTCTACAATACACAACTTATTTTTAATAGTGATGGCGAGCAGTTACTCAAGCGCCGAAAACTAACGCCGACCTATCATGAAAGAATGATCTGGGGCCAAGGTGATGCGTCAGGTTTAAAAGTCGTGGATACCTCTGTCGGCCGAGTCGGTGCGCTTGCCTGTTGGGAGCATTACAACCCTTTGGCCCGATACGCATTGATGACTCAACACGAAGAAATTCATTGCAGTCAGTTTCCCGGCTCCTTAGTCGGCCCCATTTTCGCCGACCAAATCGAAGTCACCATGCGACACCATGCACTGGAGTCTGGCTGCTTTGTTATCAACTCAACCGGTTGGTTAACGGATGACCAAATTGCATCCATCACCGATGATGAAAAACTTCAAAAAGGTCTTCGAGATGGTTGTATGACCACCATTATTTCACCTGAAGGCAAGCACTTGTGCGAACCCCTGCGTGAAGGCGAAGGGTTGGTCATTGCTGATTTAGATATGAGCCTTATTACCAAACGAAAACGCATGATGGATTCGGTCGGTCACTATGCCCGACCAGAACTGCTCAGCCTGTTAATCAACGATCAGGAGACGGATTATTCCCATAATATGAACAGCACAACTCCGGCTCATGATGGAATTTCAGCCCCTTTCAATGAAGGAGATGAACATGATTCCCGCAGCAAATTCTAAGCAACAATTAATCACTGAGGTCCAGACCCGCGGCGTACGCTTGCTGAGTAAAAAACAAGACCACGTGAGCCGTCGTGGTGGGGCGGGTCCATCAGACCACCAAACCATGGTGATAGATGGCACCCCCATTATGGTGCCAGTGCACACCCACTCAGCCATGGACTCTCCATTTACTATGGCCGAAGAAAGTGACGGCCATAGTAAGCTGTTAAGTGATGGTATACCGCTCACCGACGTTACTTTTGCTCAAGACCCAAAATTCTATGGGCTGGAAACCGTAGATGGCATACCGTATTCTAAAATTGCCACGTTACACAGTACCGACGTACTCGCAACCACCGTTTTACAAACCTGTATTCGTTACGAAAGCCGGCGAAAAACCTGCAAATTCTGCTCTATTGGTCAGTCACTTGCCGCGGGCCGAACCATCGAACGTAAATATCCTGAGCAGCTCGCCGAAGTCGCCAAGGCCGCAGTAGAACTGGATGGCGTCAAACATATGGTAATGACGACCGGCACACCCGCAACCCCCGATCGAGGCGCCAGTATTCTCTGCGAAAGTGTGACAGCTGTAAAAGCGGTCGTTGACTTGCCTATTCAAGTGCAGTGCGAACCACCGGATGATTATGCGTGGTTTAAAAAACTGAAAGAGGCCGGTGCTGATGCTTTGGGTATGCACCTCGAAGTGGTCACACCAGCACTACGTGATGAGATTATGCCTGGCAAAGCGAAAGTCAGCATTGAAGAGTATATGGAAGCCTTCGAAGCCGCAGTGCCCATCTTCGGCTGGGGTCAAGTCAGCACCTACATTCTGGCGGGCATTGGAGATACCCCACAAGCCATACTGGATATTAGTGATCGACTCTTGGCCATTGGCGTTTATCCTTTTGTGGTGCCCTTTGTACCGATTAGAGGCACCCCCATGGAAGACCACCCCCCGCCAAGCACTGAGTTTATGACTTCAATTCTGGCCCCCCTTGGTCAGAAAGTTATCAACGCCAAAATGCGGGCAGAAGATATTAAAGCCGGTTGCGGTCGTTGCGGCGCATGTTCCACATTACGAACATTTGAACAAGAAGCTGAACAAGAAACTCAGTCACGAACTTAATAAACAAGCAGTAACACCGGCCTAGTAAGGAGAGCGATATGGTGCATGCGAAAGACTCAGAATGTTATAACCACTTTACCGTAAAGTGGGCAACCCTCGACTGGGAAAAAGAGCAAGCCTATGCTCTCCGACGCCGCGTATTCTGTCGTGAGCAAACTATGTTTGTTGGTGACGATAAAGACCACATCGATGACTCAGCCAAAGTACTGGTAGCCATAGCAAACCACGGCGGTTGGCACGAACGCATTGTTGGCACGGTGCGCATTCACGAAGCGGAACCGAATATTTGGTGGGGCTCACGCCTCGCCGTCGAAGATGCGTTTCGTCGCGACATTGGTCTTGGCTCTGAGCTTATCCGCTTGGCCGTTTCCAGTGCCCATGCATTGGGCTGTACTTTATTTCTTGCACAAGTTCAAAAGCAGAATGAAGTCCTGTTTCAACGACTCAATTGGCAAAGCCGCTACGACATAATGGTGCGCAATAAACTGCACGTAATGATGGCAGCAGATCTTGAAGCCTATCCACCCTGTTATAGCCCAACCAGTGGTTTTGTACTTAAAACCCAACGCAGTCACCCCATAAATGAGATTCCATCTCCACTGCTTCATTTTTATGGCAATAATCATACGGCGGCAAAAACGCATTCAACGGAGTCTCAGCATGTTACTCACTGAATTATTATCTGATATCAAGCGCTACGACGGCATTGCCCAGAAAACTGACATCCAAACAGTCAGTAGAGCACTGGTGGACGGCTATCGTTCTGATGGCTATAACTGTGACTCCCACCCAAACGGCGACGACACTGCCGTCATCGAAACCGCTGACGGTTTTGACTTATTTGCAACGGAGGGCTTCCAAACACAATTTGTACAGCAGGACCCTTGGTTCGCCGGGTGGTGTGGCCTGATGGTAAACATCAGCGATATAGCCTCTATGGGTGGTCGCCCCACAGCCGTTGTAAATGCCCTGTGGGGCAACGGCGATGAGCAGTGTAAACACGTTATACAAGGTATGGTTGATGCGTCGAATGTGTTTCGTGTCCCCATTGTCGGCGGCCATACTAACTTACATAGCGATAATACCCAGTTAGCAGTATCCATACTCGGCAGAGCCACCAAAATACTCAGCAGCTTTGCAGCAGAACCGGGCCATGCCCTCGTCACCGCCATTGATTTAAGAGGCGAATACCGGGCACCGTTCTTGAATTGGAATGCTGCAACAACAGCCCCACCAGAACGTTTACGTGACGACCTCGAATTACTGCCTTATGTTGCAGAAAATGATTTGGCCATTGCCGCTAAAGACATCAGTCAGGCCGGACTACTTGGCACCGTTGTTATGCTGCTGGAAAGTTCTGGCGTCGGTGCAGACATAGCGCTTGAACGTATACCAAAACCCCACAAGGTCACTTGGAACGACTGGCTCAAATCTTTCCCAAGTTTTGGCTACTTGTTTACCTGTCCTCAAGACAAGGTCGAACAGCTGATTAGTACTTTCAAGCAACGAGATATTCAGGCTGCCCATATAGGCGATATTAAGCAAGCCCTTAGTCTAGATGTAAGTTATGAAGATCAGCGCGCCAATTTCTGGGACCTGAATACCCAAGCACTTACAGGCATGGGCGCAAGATCCAAAACATCAACAACTTCAACAACTTCAACAAATAAAAGCAAACAGGAGACCTCCCATGCCTGAACGACATTTTGATATCCAATGGCCAAATGGTAAGGAAGAATCGTGCTATTCACCCTCAAGCATCATCAATGATTACCTGTCTGCTGGGGAAAGCTATCCGCTAAAAGACTTTGTGCAGTTGGCTGAGCTCAGCCTCAATGAAGCAAGTGAACGAGTACGCGCCAAGTATGGCTACTCATGCTCTAGCGCAATGGACCAATTGTACAAAATCAAACAATCCTCGATGCAATTTGAACACGAATTTGATCCTCTAGTGATCGTCAAACGTATCTATTAATTTATAATTTATCCTATAACATTTTGGAAAACATCATGACTGACCCCAATATCAACCCCAGTATTAGCCCAGACAATTCCCATTATTCCGTAATCATTGTTGGCGGTGGCCAAGCTGGACTTTCAATGAGCCACTATTTACAGCACGCAAAAATCGATCACGTGATCATAGAAAAAAGTACACTGGTTAATGCGTGGAAAGAAAAACGCTGGGATTCATTTACCCTAGTAACACCTAACTGGCAATGTGATCTGCCCGGCCACCCTTATGATGGAGATGATCCACACGGGTTTATGAACCGCACGCAGATCAATGACTACCTTGATCGGTTTATCGAAAAAGTTAACCCGCCAGCTTTTGAAAATACTCAAGTGCTAAAAATCAGCGAGCAGTCTGCAAAGCCATTTCAGGTTGAAACGACTGCAGGCATGTTCACAGCAGATCAAGTAGTTGTGGCAGCAGGAGGCTATCATGATCCAATCATTCCGGACATGGCCCACAAGGTTCCCGATAGCCTTTATCAACTCCATTCAGAGCAATATAAAAATGCTGACCAGTTGCCCGCCGGAGCCGTATTGGTTGTGGGATCAGGACAATCTGGTGCACAAATAGCTGAAGATATTCACCTGCAAGGCCGAAAAGTCTACTTAGCCACCGGTGATGCTCCGCGCTGTGGGCGCTTTTATCGTGGTAAAGATGTGGTCGATTGGCTAGACGAAATGAAATACTACGACATGCCTGTGCAGGAACATCCATTACGAGAGGGCGTACGCGATAATACCAACCACTACGTGACCGGGCGTGACGGTGGGCGTGATATCGACCTGCGTCGATTTGCTCAAGAAGGCATGGAGTTATTCGGACACTTAAAAGGATACGATGGAAAAAACATCAATTTTGAGCCCAACCTCTGCAGTAATCTAGACAATGCAGATAAGGTCTACAACAACATTAATACGCGCATTGACCAATTTATAGAAGCACAACATATAGATGCACCAATGGAAGATCACTACCAAGCACAATGGCAACCTGATACCGAACGCGAACAGTTAAACTTAAAGGATTCCGGCATCACTAGTATTTTATGGTGTATTGGCTTTCGTCCCAATTTTAGTTTTCTCGATATCCCTATTTTCAATGGCCAAAGTTATCCTAAACACGAACAGGGTATCACGCCGCAACAGGGACTCTATTTTCTTGGTTTGCCTTGGTTGCATACTTGGGGATCGGGTCGATTCTCCGGAGTTTCTAAGGATGCAGAGTATTTATGTCAGCGTATTATTGAAGTAAGTATCAGCTCCCAGACTAAACGGATGTCAGCCTAACTTATCAATTTAAACTACAAAAGCTAATTAACAGGAGCCCTATAATACTAGGCTTTATAGGAATCATATCCTTTTATATTGGATCTTTCATTGGCAACTGCCAAGCCGCTTACAATGCCTGAGCGACAACATGTTGTGTCTATTGGTAACTTTAGGCACGAACCAAACTGGGATGCTGTATTGATCTTCAAGCAGCACGCTTGGCCACCAATTCGCAAAGCTCTACCTAAAGCCAACTGTATATTTATGTTGCCTATCCGCCTAAAAAAGTCACATAATTACACAATGAAAAATAAGGATTTTAGATACTTGTATAGCCACTGATGACATGACTGAATTTGCAGAGCATGCTATTGAGCTTTATAACAATGCCGCGCTATGGGACAGACTTCAAATAAACGGCCCAGATTGGCTTGAACAAAGGTTTTCAAAGCAACGTTTTCAAGCGGCGTTTTTAATTAGGCTGAATGAGGTTATTGATAGCTTAGATGAGCACCGGTTAAACAATTTCACTGGCAGTATGCTGCTTCATCATTCAATGAAGTCAACGCAATACATGGCACAGTGGATTGAGGCTAAAAATAGTTAGCCGTTTTTGGTATAAGACAACATATGCGCCTTAAAGGTGTCCAACTTTAACAAGGATTACCGTTTCTTCTGTCACAAATGGAAAGTGCTCACTTAAGTGTGGGCTGCGAATCCAAGTACCTTTTGGATAGCTGCCATGCTCGTCTTTAAACTCTCCCTTCAATACAAGTATTTCTTCGCCGCCATGGTGTTTGTGTGGGGCAAAGCGCTCTCCTGCTGGCCAGTTAACTAGCGCTACACTTTCATGCTCAAACTGATGTAGTGGTTTTACTCTAAGCCCACCCTGTCCTTTTAACCACGGCTGCTGCTCTGTATTCATTGCTAGTTGGGTAAGATCGTTTTCATTAAATTGATTGAGCTTAACAAATAAGGTACACCCGTCTTTGCTGAATGGTGCATGGCTTGAACCTGGGGGATTCCGTAAGTAACTACCTGCGGGGTAGTCACCATTTTCATCGCTAAATATCCCTTCAAGCACAAATATCTCTTCACCCTTAGGATGTTTATGAGTGGGGAATTTACTGCCTGCTGCGTACCTAACAATAGAACTTACATGCCCGCTTTCAGCTGCCTCACGCTCTAATGGAATACGCTGAACACCCACGGCTGGTGAGTCTTGCCATTCTTGCTTTTGGCTTTCGATCACTAAGACTTTTGACAAGTCTAAATTAAAATTTTCTATCATGCGGGCTACTACAATAACGGCTTAATATATATCTAGTATGGCAGCTTATTTATATTTCATAAGAGCAGCTTATGGAATTCAATGTACAATTTTTAGGACTAATTAAAAAGCCCACTATATGTGGGCAGTTAAGGCTTGTATTGATCTAAAGCCTATAATTTATATCGCTAATATAACTTTTATAGAACCTATATAACATTACATATTTTGAACATACAAACAAAATCTTTTGATGGCATTATACTTTTATGCACTGCAAAAGTTGGTTCCTCAACACCCCTAAAACGTGATTTAGTAAAGTCGATACCTTTAAAGTTATATAAGAAGTTTAAATGTTTAGCAGTAAACTCTAACATCCAACGTAATACTTTAGATTCTGAAGCGACAGGGGGATAACTCAATGCAAGAGGAGATAAACCTAAAAATACATAAGGAATACCTTCAGCCTTAAACTGTTCAAATGCCTTAGCCATTAATGTATAAAAAATACCTGAAGGAAAACTTTCAGATGCTCGACTAATGTTAGGCACATAGCCAATTACTTCGCTATTTTCATAAATAGGATCAAAGAAAATAAACCCTATCATCTCATCACCTTTATAAGCAAAAAAGCGACGAGTACCTTCTTTATAATTCATTTCCATTGGGCGAATTAAGAAAATTATTTCACGGCCCTTACACTTACGTGTCTCTAACCATTTATTAGATAAATTTCGATAAGACATGTCGCCATAGCTTTCTTTAACTGTAATACCATCTTTTACAGCATGATTAATTGCAGTACGAATAACTTGCTTCTTTTTTCCTGAAGTAGACCAAGTATTTAAATCTATGGTAGTTTCTTTACCAAATTGAGTCGTATAAAAATCAGTAAGCTGATGAATTAAATCGGCAACTGACTTAGTCACTTGAATAAAGGCTGGCTTAGGATACTTAGCGATAAACGCAGTCAATAATGTCGAACGATTTTCAACTGAGCATACTGGGTCACCCAAACAAACTACGCTACCCCATTGCTTACGATAAGCAATGTAACCAATTCCTTCTAGGTCAAAGAAACGCATCTTTTCTTGCAGCGCTGAAAATGCCATAGAGTGACGGCCGAATTTTTTAAGATATTCAACACGTTCTGAAAAGGTAAATATACCTCCACCATGGCACTCATCTGAGTTGCTATGAATACCTGGGCTTATGTTTAATTCTATTTTGTTCATGAAACGTGACCTCTGTATTTTTATTTTTAAGTCGCGAGAGTCTAATTTTATTGTTAAATATATATCGTTAAATTAATTATGCAGCCCGCTCTTTCTGCTGGCTTTTAGCAACCTGCTTTCTAGATGCCTTGATAGACCAAAGTGATGGCACCATTAATACATTATAAGATTGAGTTTTTTCTACTGAAAAACCCAGTGTTTCGATGTATTTAGGGTAATTATAAATTTTATGAAAAGCATTTTTTGCAAACACTGTAAAAATACCAACAGCTACATACCAGTATGCATTTTGAAATGCTTTGGTTAAAATATTTCCGCTAGGGAAGTGAAAATCACCTACTACAAAATAACCATCTGGTTTTACTAATGTTGTTAGATGTTTCATTACTGTAATCATGAAATCTTCTGGGAACACATTTAAGAAAAAGTTAGCCACTACCTGGTCATACTCAGCCACTTCGTCAAACTCTAGAATATCACTATGAACCAAACGAATTGGGTGTTTGAAGTTGCGACCTTTAAGGTTTTTTTCTACATTTTTTAACATTGTCGCAGACAGATCTACAACAGTTACTTGTGCGCCGCGTTCAGCTGCATCAATCGCATCACGACCATGTCCGACACCTGCAAATAGAATTTTTTGGCCTTCTTGTAAGTCGGCATTCATTGACGTCTTAGCTTTATGAATTTGGTTGCCACTGTAAATAGTGCTTAGAAAATCGTACACTGGACCAATTATTTTGTACTTATCTGCCATGTTCTGGCTCCCGCTGTTTATTATTTTTTTCGGGTGAATTCTTTATATTTGTTTAGCCACTTTGGTTACGGCTTTTTATTATTTTTAAAACAAATTTAATAGAGATCGCACTCTAGCATGAGGTTTTAGCCCTACCCAAGAGTTTTGTTACAGTTTGTTAACATATTAAAGGTTCGGACGTACCATGTTTATTTTCCCTATATAAATCAATAACTTAAAATTGTCAGACAGTCATACTGTCAAGTCTATTTATGTGATATTTGACACTAATAACACGTTATTTGATCGCGCAAAGGCTGAATAAAGCACGCACCTAAAATGCTCCTCTGCCATTTAAATATCTCTATTCAGCTATCTCTTCGCACAAAACAAGAGCATTTACTTCATTTTTAAACCGTTTGATCTGCTGGCTCAATATTAAAAGATAAAAGAGTCATGTAAGGCTTAATCCGAGCAGATAATTTTGATACTCTCAATGATAATTAAAATAACTAACGACCATTAAGGATCAACATGGAAGATATTGTTAATAGTATTAACAGCGTCATTTGGAGCCCTGCACTTATATATTTGTGCTTAGCGGCTGGACTGTTCTACTCCGTTATTACTCGGTTTGCTCAGGTAAGGCACATTAAGGAAATGTGGCGACTGTTATTTAAACCCAACACATCTGGTAAAGGTATTTCATCATTTCAAGCTCTGGCTATTTCATTATCGGGCCGCGTAGGTACCGGAAATATTGCCGGGGTTGCCGCTGCCATAGGATTTGGTGGGCCGGGTGCGGTATTTTGGATGTGGGTGGTAGCCTTTTTAGGCGCTGCAACCGCTTATACTGAATCAACTCTTGCGCAAATTTATAAAGAAGAAGACGGTGACCAGTTTCGTGGTGGTCCTGCTTATTATTTTGAAAAATGCTTAGGGCAAAAATGGTATGCGGTATTATTTGCATTGGCTACTATTCTTGCTTGTGGTGTTTTATTGCCAGGTATTCAATCTAATAGTATTGGTAACGCTATGGCCGCTGCATTTGGTAGCGGCGAAATGGTAAAAACAGGATTAGGTGCAATTGAATCAACCAAAATTTTAACTGGTGCGTTAATCTGTGTTGCCTTAGCATTTATTATATTTGGTGGCATAAAGCGTATCGCTAGCTTTACCCAAGTAATTGTTCCGTTTATGGCGCTGACCTACATAATAATTGCGTTTGTTATTATTTTGTTAAACATTGAACAGGTACCTGGGATTTTTGCCATGATTATTGGTGACGCATTTACGCCTATGGCTGGTATGGGGGCCGCCATTGGTTGGGGGGTTAAACGCGGAGTTTATTCTAACGAAGCAGGTCAAGGTACAGGGCCACATGCAGCAGCAGCCTCTCATGTAGAGCACCCTGCACAGCAAGGTTTAGTACAATCGTTTTCGATCTACATTGATACTTTATTTATTTGTACCGCCACAGCATTGATGATTTTAATTACCGGTGCTTATAATGTTCACGGTGCAGGCGAAGGCATATTCTTAGTACAAAATGTGGGCGCTAACATTGCCGCCAACAGTCCTATATTTACTCAAATGGCCATTGAAACAACTTTACCAGGTGTGGGTAAACCGTTTATTGCTTTTGCATTATTTTTCTTCTCGTTCACGACCATTTTAGCGTATTACTATATTGCTGAAACCAATGTGGCTTATTTACGTAAAACTGTAAAATTACCTGGAGCTGTATTTGCCCTTAAGGTATTTCTACTAAGCTCTGTTTTTTATGGGGCTGTTAAAACGGCTAACTTAGCTTGGGGATTAGGTGATATAGGTGTTGGCCTAATGGCTTGGTTAAATATAGTGGGCATAGTATTAATTTTCTTTATGGGCAGGCCTGCGATAAAAGCACTTAAAGATTACGAACAACAGAAAGCAGATGGGGTAACTGAATATACCTTTGACCCGAAAAAGTTAGGCATTAAAAATGCTACTTACTGGGAGAATAAACAAGATTAATGTTAGGTTTTCAAATCTGAACAAGCATAAAAAAGGGCTAACACTGTTAGCCCTTTTTTTGTTCTGCAATTAAATTATTTTTATTTTAAAAATAATTGATAAGCAGGGTTTTCAGTTTCATCCCAAAATGGATAGGCTACTTCTTCTAAATAGCTTTTCAACTCTTTTTTATCTTTACTAGGCACTTGCATTGCGACTAAAACACGACCGTTTGCCGCGCCATGATTACGGTAATGGAACATTGATATATTCCAGCGCTTGCCTAGTTTTTTCAAAAAGGCTGACAATGCACCAGGGCGCTCGGGAAACTCAAAACGATAAACTATTTCATCTAATACCGATTCTGATGAATGCCCACCCACCATGTGACGAATGTGATATTTTGAAATATCATTGTCGCTTAAATCGACTACCGCATAGCCTTTTGATTCAAGTTCAGACAGCAACGCTGGCTTGCCACCTTCAGGGACTTTAACTCCCACGTAAATCTGTGCTAGTTCTTTTTTACCATACCTGTAGTTAAACTCGGTAATCGGTCTGCGGCCTAAAACATTACAAAAAGCTTGAAAGCTACCTGGCTTTTCTGGAATGGTAACGGCCATTAGTACTTCTCGGCCTTCGCCTACCTCGGCCATTTCACTGACATAACGCAAACGGTCAAAATTCATATTGGCGCCAGAGGCAATGGCTATTAACGTTTTGTCTTTAACACCTGTGCGCTCCACATATTTTTTTAATCCAGCAATACCTAACGCTCCAGCTGGCTCAGCAATGCTTCTTGTGTCGTCAAAAATATCTTTAATAGCGGCGCACAATTCATCAGGAGTAACTGTAATCACTTCGTCTATATGGTCTTTGCATACCTGCCAGGTGTGCTTACCTATTTGCGCTACGGCCACACCATCGGCAAAAATACCTACGCTAGGTAAGGTGACCCTACGGCCAGCTTTCATAGCCGCCGCCAAACAGGCGCTTTCGGTACTCTCTACTCCAATAACCTTAATGCTAGGACGCAAGTATTTTACGTATGCCGCTATACCAGCTGCAATACCGCCACCGCCCACCGGTACAAAAATAGCGTGAATTTCACCCGTATGCTGACGCAGTATTTCCATACCAATGGTCCCTTGTCCCGCAATTACATCTGGGTCGTCATAGGGATGGATGTAAGTCATGCCTTTTTCTTCAACATATTTTTGGCTATGGGCAAATGCTTCATCAAAAGTATCACCAAACAGTACAACTTTTGCACCTCGGGCTTTGGCTGACGCCACCTTAATTTCGGGCGTGGTCATGGGCATTACAATCACGGCCTTTATATTTAGCTTTTGCGCTGCAAGGGCAACACCCTGAGCATGATTACCTGCACTGGCGGTGACAATTCCTTTGGCTAACTGCTCAGGGGTTTTCTTTGAAATACAGTTATACGCGCCGCGACATTTAAAACTGTAAACGGGTTGAAGGTCTTCACGCTTAATTAAAATATTATTGTTCAAACGCTCAGATAAAAATGCAGCTTGCGACAGTGGGGTTTCCACCGACACATCGTATACATTAGCTTCTAAAATACGCTTGATGTAGTTCTCGGCCATTTGGCAGGTACCTTACGTTAAGTTCTTAAGGTTAAATTGCTATTATAACCACTTATTAAAGGTTTTTCTTGGTTGGATGCAAACTGGTTCGCTATAATTGAAAAATCACTTCCCCTAACTTGAAAAGACAGCCATGACTCAAGACGAATTAAAGCAGGCCGTTGGCCAAGCCGCCGTAGACTACATCAAGCCTCACTTAGAGGATGACAGCATTATTGGTGTGGGCACTGGCTCAACAGCTAATTGCTTTATAGATGCTTTAGCCAAGATAAAAGACTTATTTGATGGCGCTGTAGCCAGTTCTGATGCAACCGCAGATAGACTTAAAGCCCATGGAATTCCTGTTTATGATCTAAACAGCGCAGGTACACTAGAATTTTATATCGATGGCACCGATGAAACTAATGACCATCTTCAGCTAATTAAAGGTGGCGGTGCTGCTTTAACCCGCGAAAAAATTGTAGCGGCTTGCTCTAAGCAATTTGTGTGCATTGCAGATGAAAGTAAATGGGTACAAATTTTAGGAACTTTCCCGTTACCCGTTGAGGTAATTCCGATGGCACGCTCATACGTGGCTCGTGAAATTGTAGCTTTAGGCGGCGACCCGGTTTATCGTCAGGGTGTAGTGACCGATAATGGAAATGTTATTTTAGATGTTCACAATTTAAAAATTGAAAGTGCAACGGCTTTAGAAGAGCGTTTAAATGCGATTGTGGGTGTCGTTACAAACGGCTTATTTGCATGTCGACCAGCCGATGTATTACTAATGGGAACTACCGAAGGGATTAAAACCATTAAGGCTAAGTAGCCTATATTTTTATTACTGCAGACAATAAAAAACCGACCTTAAAGACAAGTTTTGCCTCTAAGGTCGGCCATACTAATAAAGCTTAAAACTCATTTTCAGCGAAAGCCATTAAGGTTGATTTACCACCCTCAATATCTGCTTTAAAGAATGCAGCTTGTGCTTGAGCAGTACGGAAGAAGTGGTCAGCCGCTTTAAGTTTACCTTGATAAAATATATCAGTGTAAGCGCCATCTCCTTTTTTCTGTCCAGCCACATTGGCCATAGTCGCCCACATTACCGACATAGATGTTAATGCAAATAATTTAAGCATTGGTGTTGCTGCTGCGCCTGCTTCTTCAGTGTCTTTGCTGGCATTTGCCATTAACCACATTAAAGAACCCTGCAAAGTTGCCAATAAATCTTCACACTGTTTGGCGTGATCTTTATTGCTTAGCTCTGAAACCATTTCTTTCATTTTCTTGAAGTAAGTTCTTGGTAGACGACCACCTTTGATCATTAGCTTACGGCCAACTAGGTCAAGTGCTTGAATACCATTAGTACCTTCATAAATTCGAGCGATACGGCCATCTCTCAATAACTGCTCTACTTCCCAGTCTTGAGTAAAACCAGAACCACCCATTGATTGAAGCGCTTGGTCTGTAGAAAAATAACCATCGTCAGTTAAGTATGACTTGATTATTGGTGTCATTATTTGCACTAGGTCGTCAGATTCTTCACGTACTTTTTCATCTGGATGTTTTTCAGATAAATCTAAATGCATACCAGTCCAGTAAGCCATGCAACGAGCGCCTTCTAAAAACACTTTTTGTTGGCTAATCATACGGCGAACGTCTGGATGAACTAAAATTGAATCGGCTTTTTCGTCTGGTTGTTTTGGACCCGATAGAGAGCGTCCTTGTAGACGATCTTTAGCAAAACCTAAGCTGATTTGGAATGCTTTTTCAGCCAAACCTAGACCTTGAATACCTACCATGATTCGAGCTGAGTTCATCATGGTAAACATGCATTTAACGCCTTCGTTTTCTTTACCAATCAACCAACCTTTGGCATTTTCAAAGTTCATCACACACGTTGCTGAAGCTTTGATACCCATTTTATGCTCTAAACCGCCACAAAATGCTGGATTACGTGAACCGTCATCAAGGAATTTTGGCACTAGAAAAAGCGAGATACCTTTACTTGAGTCTGGAGCACCTGGAAGTTTAGCTAACACTAGGTGAGCAATATTATCGACCATGTCATGCTCGCCACCGGTAATCCAAATTTTTGTTCCAGTGATTTGATAACTTCCATCTGCTTGTGGCTCTGCTTTAGTACGTATTAGACCTAAGTCAGTACCACACTGAGGTTCAGTTAAGCACATTGTGCCCGTCCATTCGCCTGAGATAAGCTTTGGAAGATAAGCATCTTTAAGTTCGTCGCTGGCATGCAAAGTTAATGCGTCAATCGCGCCGTGGCTTAAGCCAGGGTACATACCCATTGATAAGTTAGTTGAACACGCCATTTCGTCTACAACAATCTTAAGTAGGTGAGGTAGACCCTGACCGCCGTATTCTGGTGATGCAGATAAGCCAGACCAACCGCCTTCAGCAAACACTTTATAAGCTTCTTTAAAGCCTGTTGGGGTTGTAACTAATTTTGTTTCAGGGTCGTACTGACAGCCTTCAATATCACCTATTTGATTAATAGGCTGTAACACGTTTTCGGCCATTTTAGCGGCCTCGTCTAGCACCGCACGAATCATTTCTTCAGTAGCGTCTTCATACCCAGGGCATTCGCTAAGAGAATGAGCTTTAAGCACATCAAATAAAACAAAGTGCATGTCGTTTAGTGGAGCAGTGTAGTTGGCCATTTTATTTCCTCATGTATGACACAAAACTGAAGCGACCTTTTAGTAATTGTAAGGTCTGTTCAAGTCTAAACCTGAAGCATCAGAGTAAAACTTTACTATAGTTCATTTCTATACGGCATGAAGGCAAACTAGGTTCACTATTTATGAATAAATATTTTAGACATAGCCAGCGTTGGTTTTAGGACCCGATATATATGACAAAAGCTGCATAAAACTTAAAAATCACAAGATTTTCAGAACGGGATAACAGATTTAAAGAGGGTTTCTTTGATTAATTTTTGAGCTGCAACTGACAATTGGGCACTGACTTGCTGAATTTTTAACTTGCGCGCTTAACCGCGCTGTCATTTCAGTTATAGAAGCTGAGAAGTCATCATTTAAGTCTGCCCTACTCTTTAAACAAGCCAAAGCAGATTTAGCTTGTAGATAACACCCATCTTTTTCTAGAGCATAAAGATAATTATTCCAGATAGCCGGCTGATTATTATCTCGATTTAATGATTGCTGGTACCACTTAATTGAATCTTTTAACTGTGTATCGTAATAATAATTAGCCAGTGAGAAACTTGCCAACCAATCGCTAGGCCATGTTTTATGTGCCAATTGAAGCGCACTAATAGCAACCTGTTCATCACCCGTGTTTAATACGTCTAAAGCCGCTTGTATATAAGTCAACGGATCCATGTCGTCACTAATCTTACCGACAGGTAATGGAGTAAGTACCCAATAGTCACTACGCCTCCATGTGTTCTCAAAAACCTCCATTGGTACCTGACGATTTTCAGACAGTCCAGTATGCAAACTAATTGTCTGCTCATTTAAATCAAAACCAATTACCACTGCGTAATGCCAATATGGGAAACTATCTAACCCCAAGTTTTGAAATACTATTACCGGTATATCTTGAGTAACCCAATTTAGTACTTTTACTAAGCTAGATTTTTCTGCATAAGGGATAAAATTTAAACGGCGTGTCAATGACACCATTTCGATTTGCAGACTGCCTTTTTTACTGGGAATAAACATCTCGAGTGCTAACTTTTCTGGGTCATATTCATTACCATAAAAGTTAAGCACTTCAGACAATGCAGTGGGACCACAAAAATATTCTTGCTGAGGATAAAATGGAACGTTGTTTATTTGATGTTTAAAAACATGGCCTTCAAAATCACTTAGCAACTTGTTGGTTTGAGGTGAAACCGCGCAGGCTTGAAGTATAAGAATAAAAAAAGCAGATGTGATCGTATTGATACATCTGCTTTTATAACAATGTTCTGCTGTCATTTATAATCTTTCATTAATAATAGAATGGTCAGCACCGCAATTTAATAGTCGATTAGTTACAATTGTTTTAGATAGGATCAATAAAGTCAAACACATCGGTAACGCCTAATAAATCAAGCACACCCAATACAATAAATACTGTAATAACAGTGCCAACCACTCCACCAGCAGGAAGCTCTTCGAGCTGCTGATTAAGAACAGCTACTTCTTGAGATGTTAAGCGTTCGATACGGGCTTGTGCATGTGATTTATCAACTCCTAAAGAAATCAGTTTTTGCTCAACCTCTTTTGTCTCTAAGGCCGCTAGAATTTGATGTTTATCTACAATCTGCAGTTGCTGATCGATGGCTGATTGTGTAGTAACCATTGCAGCTTGTACGGGTAAAACGGCCAGTAAAGAAATTGCAAGAATGATAAATTTCATATATATCCACATGCTAGTAAAGTTGTTGAGTAAATATAGCCTATAAACTTAAGTTACTCAATTGATTGAAGTTTGTACATATATGTAAACTAACCTATATCTTAAGATTGTAATTAATATAAAAGCTCGCTTAATAAACGCAAGCCTTTGTATAATAAAAGCGTTCTTGTTTTTTTGACCAAAGCACTACAATGTGTATAGTGACCGTTACAAAAGTACGACTTATTAATCGGTCTATTATTTATACTATTATTTAATTTGGAGTCATCCCTGCATATGAACCTAGTATGGGTTGTACTACTGCCTCTTATTGGCACACTAATCCCTTTGCTAACTGACCGTTTTGGTCGTAATGCATGTGCTTTTTCTGCGGCTATATTGCCCGCTTTTTCACTGATTTTAGTGCTGATATATGCCGCTGACATATTCAATGGTGAAGCCGTAAGGCAATCCATTGAGTGGATTCCATCTATGGGATTAGACCTTTCATTTCGTCTCGACGGGCTTTCACTATTATTCTTATTATTGATTTTAGGCATTGGCTTGTTGGTTATTTTGTATGCCCGCTACTATTTGTCGTCAGCAGATTCTATGGGACGCTTTTATGCCTACTTAATTTTATTTATGACGGCTATGGTCGGCATTGTAATATCAAACAACTTAATTCAATTATGGATATTTTGGGAACTGACCAGTATCAGCTCGTTTTTGCTGATCAGTTTTTGGTCGCATAAGTCTGAAGCCCGCAAAGGTGCCAGAATGGCTTTAGCCGTAACTGGTGGCGGTGGTCTTGCACTACTTGCTGGCTTGTTAATAATTGGCAATATGGTTGGCAGTTATGACCTAGACATAGTTTTGGACAGTGGCGACCTAATTCGATCTCATGCCATGTACCCAGTAGCTTTAATATTGGTGCTGTTAGGTGCATTTACCAAGTCAGCACAATTTCCGTTTCATTTCTGGCTACCTCATGCCATGTCGGCACCTACTCCTGTAAGCGCTTACTTACACTCCGCGACTATGGTGAAAGCAGGTATTTTTTTACTGGCTCGTTTTTACCCCGCTTTAGCTGGCACAGACTTATGGTTTATTATTGTCAGCGTAACAGGCCTAATAACACTGCTTTTAGGTGCGTATATTGCGCTGTTCAAACATGACCTTAAAGGCCTGCTGGCATATTCAACGATTAGTCATTTAGGCCTTATTACACTTTTGCTGGGATTAAACTCTGACCTTGCAGCGGTAGCCGCGGTGTTCCATATTATTAACCATGCAATTTTTAAAGCATCGCTATTTATGGCCGCTGGCATCATTGACCATGAGACTGGTTCTAGGGACATGCGCAAGTTAAATGGATTATGGAAGTACATGCCACACACCGCGACGCTGGCAATTGTATCGGCGCTGTCTATGGCGGGTGTACCACTATTAAATGGCTTTTTATCAAAAGAGATGTTTTTTGCCGAAACCCTTAGCCAGAGCATGCTGGGCTCTTTGTCTTGGTTAATCCCGCTGCTAGCGACTCTGGGGGCTGCATTTTCTGTCGCCTATTCTTTCCGCTTTATTCACGATGTGTTTTTTAACGGCGAACCTATAGACCTTCCTAAGACCCCAAAAGAGCCTCCGCGCTACATGAAGGTGCCTGTGGAAATATTAGTAGCTCTGTGTTTATTGGTGGGGATATTCCCAGCCTTTATTGTGGGCGATTTACTGCACATCGCTTCTTTTGCGGTACTTAGCTATGAGACCCCTGCTTACAGCTTGGCCATATGGCATGGGTTTAACATACCTCTACTGATGAGCTTTTTAGCATTGGTAGGTGGCGCTGTGATTTACTACAACCGTCGCCCTGTATTTCAGTTTCAATCTAACTTTGAAGAACCCGATGCAAAACATATATTTGAGGGCGTGACCCAATCGATTGTCAGAACTTCTGAACGAATTGTAAAAGCGCTGGAGAACGGTTCACTGCAGCGATATATTTTTGTATTGCTGTCATTCACCTTAGTTATGGCTGCATATCCTTTACTCGACTTGGTTCATAACCAAGGCACAAGACCACAAATCCCGCTTGATGGGGTTACTGTTGTAGGTGCCTTGTTAATGATATTAAGTGCCATAGCCACGGTAATATGGCACCGAAGGCGTTTTACTGCCCTTATATTTCTGTCTGTTGTAGGGTTGGTTGTTTCTCTAGCGTTTGCTCATTTTTCAGCACCCGATTTAGCATTAACCCAATTATCGGTAGAGATAGTCACCATTATACTGCTGCTTTTAGCGTTATTCTTTTTACCTCAAAGCACGTTAAAAGAATCTACTCCGAGCCGTTTTATTCGAGATTTATTTTTGTCAGGATTACTTGGCTGTGTAATAGGTACCATTTGTTACGCCATGCTCACCACTCCAGCAAGTACAATTTCTGACTTCTTTTTAGCCAATAGTAAAACAGGTGGTGGTGGTACCAATGTAGTTAACGTCATATTAGTAGATTTCAGAGGCTTTGATACGCTAGGGGAAATAGTAGTGCTAGGGATTGCAGCGCTTGGAATCTTTAAACTGATTGCAAAAATGCGCATTTCTTTGCCAATTAGTGATGACAAAGGACGCCCTTGGAGCAACGACCCGCATCCAATGATGTTTGAAATGGTATCGCAGAGCCTTCTGCCATTAGCACTTTTAGTTTCGGCTTATATATTCTTACGCGGACACAACCTTCCAGGCGGTGGTTTTATTGCTGGCCTAATTACCTCTGTTGCCCTTATTCAGCAGTATATTGCCCACGGGGTTCAGTGGATAAAACCTCGCATTAAAATTGACTACCAATGGCTTATTGCCGGCGGCATATTAATAGCCTCGGCTACCGGTTTAGGCAGCTGGATGTTTGGCAAACCATTTCTTACTACTTGGTTTGACTACTTCCACTTACCTTGGATTGGAGAGTTTGAACTGGCCAGCGCGATGCTTTTCGACTTAGGTGTTTACTTGACCGTAGTAGGTGCTGTGCTGCTAATACTGGCCAACTTAGGTAAATTAACCACCAGCGAACGCCTTGATATAAGGGAGAACGATTAATGGAAGCGCTTTATGCTTTTTGTGTTGGCATTCTTACCATGTGTGGATTCTTTCTAGTTTTACGAGGACGCACATTTACAGTGGTAATGGGTCTAACCTTGCTGTCCTATGCTGTTAATCTGTTCCTTTTTGCCAGTGGTCGACTAAAGCTTGATGGTGCTGCGGTACTCGGTCAATCGGCTGAATACAGCGACCCATTACCTCAAGCACTGGTGCTAACAGCGATTGTAATTGGTTTTGCCATGACCGCATTTGTAGTGATACTTGCCATGCGTTCTCGAGCTGATCAGGGAAATGACCACGTGGATGGGCAAATTCCTGCACAGCCAGCCAAACCCGCCGCTTCACACAAGAGAAATAGTTAATGCAGCACTTGCCTATTCTGCCAATTTTATTACCTATGCTAGCGGCCGTTTTAATGTTACTGCCACCGCTAAGCAATACCATCACTCGACAGCGTATTTTTGCTGTTTCGGTTATGGTCATACTGATCATTGTTGCTACTTTATTGTTACTTACAAGTCATCAACAAGGGACTCAAATATACGTATTAGGTGGCTGGCAGCCTCCCTTTGGTATTGTGCTAGTAGCCGACAGGTTATCAACCATGATGGTATTACTAACGTCAATACTTGGCCTTGGTGCACAGCTATATGCATGTGCTGGTGATGACAAAGGCGGAATGTATTTTCACCCGCTGTTTCTATTTCAAATTATGGGAATAAACGGTGCATTTTTAACTGGTGATTTATTTAACCTATTTGTGTTTTTTGAAGTATTACTAATAGCATCGTATGCATTATTAATACACGGGGGCGGTAAACAGCGAACCAAAGCCAATGTGCACTATGTAATTTTGAACTTAGTCGGTTCGAGTATCTTCTTGTTTGCTCTAGGTATTTTATACGGCACCGTGGGCTCACTTAACATTGCTGATATGGCTATTAAAGTTCGCTTACTAGATGAGCATGAGCAAGCCTTAGCAAAAGCAGGCGGCTTATTACTGTTGGTTGTATTTGGACTTAAGGCAGCCCTTCTGCCATTGCACTTTTGGCTACCTAAAACTTATGCTGCTGCCAGTGCCCCAGTAGCTGCGTTATTTGCCATTATGACAAAAGTAGGGGTTTACAGCATTTTACGTGTGCATACAGTGATATTTGGAGAAGAAGCCGGAGCGCTTGCCAGTATTGCTATTCCATGGCTATGGCCACTGGGGTTGCTAACATTAATTATGGGGGCCATAGGTGTGCTTGCCAGCCCTAACTTAAGAACCACTGTTGCCAACTTAGTGGCTATTTCTATCGGCACACTTATGGTGGCAATTGCCATGCAACGAGAGTCGGCTACCGCAGCTGCGCTTTACTACATGCTACATACCACACTAGTAACAGGAGCGTTGTTCCTGCTTGCTGATCTAATTAGTAAACATAGAGGACAAGCCGAAGACCGCTATGTTATTGCCCGCAAAATACCTCATGGAAAAGTGATTGGCAGTGCATTCTTTGTTGCTGCACTTATTGTGGTTGGGCTGCCGCCATTGTCAGGATTTATTGGTAAAGTACTTATTTTACAAGCGGCTGAAGGGATAAATGAAATCGCGTGGGTATATCCGGTAATACTATTAGCTAGTCTGGTATCTTTAGTGGCCATCTCCCGTGCTGGAACCACCATTTTTTGGCGATACACTGGAGAAAGCACCAATGATGAGCCGATCGCTCCACTAAAATTGATTGCCATTGTGATGTTACTTTCTACGTCGCCATTGTTAGCTATATTTGGTGGTCCAGTAACCGACTTTACTAATCAAGCAGCGGCGCAACTTCATGACACGGCTCAATCTGTTGATGCCCTGCTTCCTAGAGGAAATGAATAATGGAAACTAAGCCGCGTTTTCGCTTATTACCCTCGCCAACGATCTCTATTTTTCTGTTTATTGTTTGGCTGTTACTTAACAACACCGTAGCGCCTGGACACTTGGTACTGGGTGCTTTTTTAGCGCTGCTGATTCCATTACTAACGTCTGGCATGCAAGACCCGCAACCCAGTATTCGCAAGCCGCTAGTAGCCGTTCGCTACGTACTTATGGTGATTGCTGACATTGTGGTGGCTAATTTTGAAGTGGCGTTTTTGGTTATTGGCCCAGCGAAAAGATTAAGCCCTGCATTTGTCGCCGTGCCAATTGATATTCAGCACGAACTTCCAATCACCATACTCGCCAGCACTGTATCTTTAACCCCTGGCACCGTTAGCGCTGAGATATCTGAAGACAAGCAGTGGCTGTATGTACATGTACTGAAACTCACCGATAAAGATGAGCTTATTGCCCTAATTAAGCAACGCTATGAGCGTCCATTAATGGAGATTTTCGAATGCTAAATACGGCCATTATAATAGCCACTACGTTAGTTTGTGTTTCGTTGATTCTTAACTTATGGCGACTGCTTATAGGTCCTAGCAGGCCTGACCGTATTTTAGCACTGGACACTATGTACATTAACAGTATTGCTCTGATTATCTTATTTGGTCTATCTTCAGGCACGGCGTTGTATTTTGAAGCTGCGCTACTGATTGCTATGTTAGGGTTTGTAAGTACTGCAGCCATGTGTAAATACATATTACGCGGCGACTTGATTGAATAAATTAGTACCGAATTTAAACCATGTAAGCGGCTATAAAACGCTTTATAGCAACAATATTTAGGATTATATAATGGGATTTTGGATTGAATTAGTGGTATCTGGATTATTAGTTTTAGGAGCTGTTTTTGTTTTTATTGGCTCGCTTGGACTTGCTAAGTTACCTGACTTTTACACCCGCCTTCACGCTCCGACCAAAGCTACAACCTTGGGTATGAGCTGTTTACTTATTTCGGCGGCTATATTAGCCACTTACCAGCAAGGCTATTTAAGCTTACATGAATTGCTAATTACACTATTTTTATTAATAACAGCACCTGTAACTGCTCACATGCTGGCTAAAACGGCTATGCATCATCAAGTACGTATGGATGATAAAACAGCGGGTAAAGAGCTTGCAGCTCGTGCTAAAGAACGAATGACACCATAAGGGCTACTGGTTTCTAGTGGCTGGTCTATTTAAGGATTTATAATGAAATTAACTTTATTAATACTGGCATCTATTTTAGCAAGTGGTTGTTCTGTTATTGGCCAAAGTGATGTAGAAACGGCACCTTATGAGCTGTTGAAATCTGATGAGAGCCAAAAAATAGAAGTACGCAACTACGGATCAATGGTGTTGGTGTCTACCGCTATGTCTAACGAAAGTGGCTACAGCGCCTTTAGAGCTTTGTTCGGTTATATTACTGGCGACAATGAAGGTGCAACTGAAATCTCTATGACAGCCCCAGTCATTATGTCCGATGCAAAAGACGTTAATAAGAAAACAGACCAAGGTGCTCAAATTTCCATGACCGCGCCCGTCTTTATCAATGACAATGCAGAGCAGTCTTCAATGTCGTTTGTTATGCCAAAAGATTTCACGCTGGCTACTACACCAAAACCGACAAATCCAGATATAACCTTAAGTGAACTTAAAGATTACAAGGTCGCCACGATTCAATTTAGCGGTACATTAAGTGACAGCAACGTTGAAGAGTATTCTAATATTTTAACAAACTGGATCTCTGTAAATGGCTATACCGCCATAAGTGACCCAGTAAAAGCAGGCTACAATGGGCCAACTACTTTGCCCATGTTTCGCCGCAATGAAATATTAATTGAGGTTAAATAATTCCTAGTTATTTAACTGGCAGGATTGTTTAAGCTACAGATGTATTTAAGTAACTGGACAATAGAATTATTTAAGTAACTGGATAATGCGTTGCTCTAAAGCGCCGTTCAGTGGACTTACATTTGAATCAAAATGCTCAATTGATTTTGTATCTTTAGATACTAAGTATTTATTGAAATTCCAGCTTGGCTGTTTCCCTGCACTCTCTGTCAGTATTTTATAAAAATCATTTTTCCCCGCCCCAGTTACTGAACTAGGGGCTACCATAGTGAAACTTACCCCGTAGTTTTTAAAACAAACGCTGGCTGTCTCAGCTTCAGATTTGTGTTCCTGCCTAAAGTCATTAGACGGAAAGCCTATAATTTCTAAACCTTGACCTTTATATTTCTGATACAGGCTTTCTAACTGTTTAAACTGAGGGGTAAAACCACATTGGCTAGCCGTATTTACAACAAGTAAAACTTTGTTATTGAATGATTGGCAAAAATCAATAGTCTGTTTTGAATGTAATTTTTTACTTTCAAAATTCAGTAAGTCTTCGCAGCTTGCGCTGGCAGACATAGGAATTATCAACAGACCTATAATCACTAGTAAAATTTTTGGATTAAATAGCATTTTTTTCTCTTCAATAATTATATTGTGATTTAATTTTTTGCTATCACTGTTTACGGGGGTTTATTTAATTTGGATCTAAATCGCGCGCAAGCGCGCTCCAATAGTTTTGGCTTATCCTAAAGGTTATGCCTGAACCTCTTCTTGGTTAGCAAGTAAACTTATAACGCGCCAACCACTTTTTACTTCAAACTGCTGATTATCATTAAAAATAAATGTTTTATTTTTATCAGATATAGCAACTAATGGCGTTACGGTATCTTTATATAACTCTAAATAATCTGCATATGAAAATTTATCGCTTATGGATGTTGTACGAATTTTTTGTCCGCTAGATATTTGCTTGTCTAGATCGCTGTAATAAATTTCTTTGCCAAAGGCTCTTCTACCCGAATACGATAAATGCACTGACTTATGGTCACCTGACTTCACTTCGCTTTGTACTTGTGTGTAAAAGATATTATCTAAGCCAAATTCAGCTTTGTAGCGGGTTAGCGCTAGAGAATTCAAAGAGTTGTTTGATGTCATAGCCAATAGTTTTCCTAGCCCCTGTAAATTAATTATTCGATCGGCATGATCTGATACAACATTACCATAGTAAGTGTCGATGCCTTTTAAGCGAGCAGACGTTACATTTTCCCAGCCCGTATCAGACAGCATAACTTTTACGCCTTGTTTTTTAATCTCAAGTGCTAACAACTGTGAAATATGATTGGCACCCACAATAAAAATACCTTCTGGTTCTGGCTGAACCAATCCTAGCCACTTAGCTATAGGCCTAGAAGTAAGACCTTGGATCAAGACAGTTCCAATGATCACAAGAAATGTGATAGTTACTAAAATATCGGCTCCTGCATAACCCAAGTCTTCTAGTC
>JAWUVO010000087.1:0-85914 GCA_034112325.1 Bermanella sp.
TGGGTATGGGTCTGCTAGAGCGTGACGGGCTTGTGCAAGTTTTGGCTGCAGGTTTAGGTGGCTCTATATTAATTGTTTCACTGGTATATTTTATAATCTAAGTTTGTTATCTCTTATCTTGATTGTTAAGAGTCTTGGTACCACTGGGGGTTACTTTGGATCTGTAAGCCTGCGTTAAGTCGACGGGTAAAATCCTCTCTGTCTATTTCAATAGCGCCCAAGCTTTCTAGGTGCGGGCTGTGAACCTGGCAATCTATTAACTGGAATCCCCAGCTCGATAATTTTTTGCATAAAAATGCAAATGCCACTTTGCTTGAATTACTAACCGTAGAAAACATAGACTCACCAAAAAAAACGCCGCCCAATGCAATGCCATACAAGCCACCTACAAGCTCTCCATCTAACCTACATTCAACTGAGTGGGCAAAACCCTCAACATTTAAGCGGCAATACGCCTCTATTATCTCTTCATTAATCCAAGTACCTTCACTGCGCAGGTCTGCACAATTAGTGATCACAGTTTCAAACTCATGATTGAATGTTACGGTGAAAGTATTTCTGTTAATCAGTTTATTTAAACTCTTAGAAGGCTTGAAAATTTGCGGGTTTATTACGCACCTAGGAGTGGGTGACCACCATAAGATAGGGTCTTCTTCGCTATACCATGGGAAAATTCCTAAGCTATATGCATTTAGAAGTCTCCGAGTAGTTAAGTCACCACCAGCGGCCAACAAGCCATTCGGCTCATTTAATGCACTATCTGGGTGGGGAAATAGGTCTGGATCGTCATCTAACCAATAAATAGGGCTTGTCATAGTATATGTTTGCTAGATAAATTTGGCTGACACGATACAATCAGTGTCCTGTTTTCAATCTAGGCTAACGTCTAAGTGCCTCAAAATAAAGAAAAAGTTAAAGTTGACTGGCAGTTGCAGCTACAAGAAGTAAGTCGCTTCACTGGCCTAATGGTATTTATGGCTTTTGCAGCATTTTTACTGCTGTCTTTACTCACCTATAATTCTGTAGACCCAGGCTGGCGCCAAAGTCAGTCAACCGATCTGGTTTTAAACTCGGGCGGTCGTTTTGGTGCTTTTCTTGCCGATGCTTTGTTTTCAATGTTGGGTTATATGGCCTACCTGATTGCGGTTATTCCACTTATTCGTCTCGCTCAGCGCTTTCGAGCCTTAAGAGTTAAGGATGACTGGAGAGGTTGGGCTTGGCGTTTTAGTGGATTACTTTTTATAGTGCTTTCAGGATCAGTCATTAGCCATTTGTTTGATGCTAGTCAGGTTTTACCTGCTGGCCCGGGCGGTGCAATTGGAGAGGGGCTTGCCGTTCCGCTAGCTACTTCGTTTGGTGTATTCGGTGCCTCATTAATATCACTATTAGCCATGATGCTTGGCCTGAGCATGAGCGGCGACATTACTTGGCTAGGCACATTGGATAATTTAGGCGGGCTAATACTTGGCTTCCTAGTTAAGACCAGAGCCAAAATCCAATCCCTACGCTCTGCACCTGAATCTTCTAGCAACCTAGATAGCAATGAATTAACTGCCGCCCCCCAATATGGCACCTCACTAATTTCTAAAGGAAATAAGTCACTGCCAAATGCCACGACTCGTTCTTTGCAGCAAAATCCCGTGAGCACTGAACCTGTAAAAGAAAGGCCGCTTGCAAAGCTAAAACAAAAAATTAAAGCAACCTCAGAAATAATTGCTGAAGAAATACCGCTTAAAAAATTAAAAATTGAGCCTTTTGAAAAAAAATCGAAGGGCACTGTTTCTGAACAAGGCGCTTTATTTGAGGCTGGCGAATTACCTTCTTTATCCTTATTAAGGCGCTCAGAAGGCATTCAGGAGACAGGGTATAGTGCTGAAAATTTAGAAGATATGTCCAGACTGCTTGAGAGTAAGTTAGCAGACTTTGGTGTAAAAATAGAGGTAGTGGCGGTTAGTCCTGGTCCAGTTATTACACGATTCGAGTTTCAACCAGCTCCCGGCGTTAAGGCGTCTAAGATCACTAATTTAGCACAAGATTTGGCGCGATCTTTAGCAATGACCAGCGTGCGCGTGGTAGAGGTAATTCCCGGAAAGTCAGTTATGGGGCTTGAAGTACCCAATGAAAATAGAGCTATGGTTCATTTAGGTGACGTGCTTGCGTCGCAAGAATTTCAATCTATGTCTTCACCGTTATCGTTAGCATTAGGGCATGACATTGCGGGCGATCCGGTGATGGCCGACGTGGCAAAAATGCCACATTTGTTGGTGGCAGGCACCACTGGTTCGGGTAAATCTGTTGGTGTTAACAGTATGCTAATTAGTATGCTGTATAAATCCACGCCCGATGATGTTCGCTTGATCATGGTTGACCCAAAAATGTTGGAACTTTCGGTATACGATGGTATTCCTCATTTACTGACTCCTGTAATTACCGATATGAAAGAGGCGGCTAACGGCCTGCGCTGGTGCGTGGGTGAAATGGAGCGCAGATATAAATTATTAGCCGCTTTAGGTGTGCGTAACATCGCTGGCTATAACAAGAAGGTTTTAGACGCAGCCGAGGCGGGCGACCCTATTAAAGACCCTATTTGGAAACCAGAAGAAAGCTTTGATCAGATCCAACCTGACCTCGGTAAACTGCCATATATAGTGGTGGTAATAGACGAGTTTGCCGACATGATTATGGTGGTAGGTAAAAAAGTTGAAGAGCTAATTGCACGTATCGCGCAAAAAGCCCGTGCAGCAGGTATTCATTTAATTTTAGCAACACAGCGCCCATCGGTAGATATTATCACGGGCTTAATAAAAGCAAACGTACCTACAAGAATGGCGTTTCAGGTGAGCTCTAGAATAGATTCAAGAACCATTTTAGATCAAGGCGGCGCAGAGCAATTGCTTGGCCATGGCGATATGCTGTATCTACCTCCGGGTACATCATTGCCTATTAGGGTGCACGGTGCATTTATAGACGATGATGAAGTACACGCTGTTGTAGCTGACTGGAAATCTAAAGGCTCCCCTGTATTTATTGACTCAATTACTGATACCGACGCGGGCGGTGTTATTCCAGGAATGCCCACGGAGTCGGATGATGGCGAGCAAGATGCATTGTTTGATGAGGCGATAGCCTTTGTAACTGAAACCCGAAAGGTGTCTATATCTAGTGTGCAGCGTAAGCTAAGAATCGGCTATAACCGAGCAGCCAGGCTAGTAGAAACAATGGAGGCGGCTGGTGTAGTTTCGACGCCAGCTCACAATGGTAGTCGCGAGGTGTTGGCTCCTCCTCCAGTTTCTAGGTAGTGAAATATACAAACTTATGGCTTTAGCTTTAAGTGCTTTAATTTTTTTAATTATTAATAGATAGGGATGAATGTGAAGAATTTTTCTAAATTGGTTTTAATATTTTGCTCAATATTGTTTTGTAAGGGTGCTGTTGCTGACTTATCAATAAATAACTTACCTGATGCCCAGCGCTTAGCGGGTTATTTGTCGAGCATTAATAATTTAGAGGCAAATTTTGTTCAGCACACCCACGATGGTAATAATGATTTACTGCAAACTCAAAAAGGTAAAATGTTTTTAACACGACCTAATAAGTTTAAATGGATTAGCGAGGCACCATACGAACAAGTGCTTGTTAGTAATGGCGAAACCTTATGGCAATACGATCCTGATCTAGAACAAGTGACTGTTCAAAAATTAGACGGTAGACTATCTTCTACACCAGTTCTTTTGCTTTCGGGTGATGCCAGTATGGTGGCCGAAGAATATGAAGTTTACGGTGAAAAAATTCAAGATGAGCACCATTTTGTATTAATACCAAAGCGTAATGACGCCTTGTTCGACCGCTTAAGACTTGAATTTAACTCAGCTAAAAATTTGATTCGTATGGTAATTAAAGATGAAGTCGGGCAGAAAACTGTGATCACTCTATCTAAGCAAAAAACTATTACTAATATTAATGAAAACTTTTACGATTTTATTATACCTGACGGTATAGATGTAATTAAAAGCCAATAGCATGCAGTCCGGACTGTTTGAAAATAAATCAACTTATGAGCCGCTGGCCTCTCGCATGCGACCGAGTTCGCTTGACGGGTACTTTGGCCAGTCTCACCTTCTTGATCGCGATAAGCCACTTAGAAAAGTAATCGAGGCAGGTCAGCTGCACTCAATGATTTTTTGGGGTCCTCCAGGTGTTGGTAAAACCACACTGGCTAGGTTGCTTGCCAGTTATGCAAAAGCTGAGTTTTTGGCCTTATCCGCTGTAATGGATGGAGTTAAAGAAATTCGGGCCTGTGTCGATAAAGCAAAATTTTATCAACAGCAAGGTAAGGTCTCTTTATTATTTGTAGATGAGGTTCATCGATTTAATAAATCTCAACAAGATGCATTCTTACCATTCGTAGAGAATGGCACCGTAATATTTATTGGCGCTACCACTGAAAATCCAAGTTTCGAATTAAATTCAGCGCTACTTTCTAGGGCCAGGGTATATAAGCTTAGAGGTTTATTGCCCTCAGATATTCAAAGTCTTTTAACTTATGCGATGCAAAAGGACAAAGTACTTGCGGGACATAATTTAACCATAAAAGATGAAGCAAAAGCGCTTATTGCTAATTTTAGTGACGGAGACGCTCGTCGCTCGCTTAACTTATTAGAAATGGCAGTAGACCTTGCCAGCGCCGATGACTTGTCAGTTATTGATGAAAAGCTAGTTAAAGAAATAGCACAGGAGTCTGTTAGGCGTTTCGACAAGGGTGGTGATGTTTTCTATGAGCAAATATCGGCGCTACATAAATCGGTAAGAGGCTCCAGTGTAGATGGCGCATTATATTGGTTTGCTAGAATGATTGATGGAGGCTGTGACCCACTATATATTGCGCGCCGTGTTGTCAGGATGGCGTCTGAAGATATTGGTAACGCAGACCCAAGGGCTCTAGAAATATCAGTGAACGCGTGGCAGAGCTATGAGCGACTTGGAAGCCCTGAGGGTGAGTTGATAATTGCGCATGCTATAAGCTACCTTGCCTGCGCACCAAAAAGTAACGCTGTATACAATGCTTTTAATCAAGCCATGGCTTATGTAAAATCGACTCCCAGTTTTGAAGTGCCATTGCACCTAAGAAATGCACCAACGGAATTAATGAAATCTGAAGACTACGGGCAAGAATATCGCTACGCCCATGATGAGCCAGAAGCTTATGCTGCCGGTGAGTGCTATCTACCAGCAGAAGCTGTTGGGAATGAGTTTTATAAGCCTACCGATAGAGGCTTAGAGTCTAAAATTTCAAGTAAGCTTAACCATCTCAAAACCCTTGATTTAACCAGTAAGAATAAAAGGTACTCAAAATAATGGAATTTTTAGCGATTGGATTAGGTGGCGCGCTAGGTGCTATTGCTCGTTATTTAATTAGTGGTCAAGTGGGTGGTGCATTAGGCTCACATTTTCCATATGGGACTCTTACCGTTAATATTCTAGGCTCTTTTATAATGGGCGTTTGCGCAGTTGTTATTATCGAACACTTGAAAATGCCTGGCTATTGGCGTGAGTTTGTAATGGTGGGTTTTTTGGGCGCCTTGACTACGTTTTCTACGTTTTCATTAGACGGTTTGAATTTATTGCATAATGGCCAAGTTGGTACTGCCATTATGTATTTTATTATTAGTGTTATAGGTTCGGTACTGGCATGTGTTGCAGGCTGGTATTTAACCAAAATTATTTTAGTTGGGAATTGATATGCTGGATATCCGTAAGGTTCGTGAGAACCCTGAAGAAGTTGCAAAAGCGCTTAAGAAAAAGAATTTTATATTCGACGCCGCTGGGTTTGTGGCATTAGATGCAAAGAGAAAGTTGGCTGATGTTTTGTCACAAAGCTTACAGGCTGACAAAAAGAAATCTTCTAAGAAGATTGGCCAGCTTGTGGGGCAGGGGCTAAGTGTTGATGAGGCTAAATTAAAAGTAGCCGAAGAAGTTGCCAATATCGATGATCAGCTAAAGTCTGCTGTAGATGAAGCTAAAGACATTCAGGATCAAATCTCTGCATTATTAATGTCTGTGCCTAACATCCCTAATGACAACGTACCTGAAGGAAAAGACGAAGAGGATAACGTTGAAGTTCGAGTTTGGGGTGACCCAGTTATACTTCCGTTTGAAGCAAAGGATCATGTAGACCTTGGTCAAATAATAGGTGAGTTAAGCTTTGAGCTAGCCGCAAAAATTACTGGTTCACGCTTTTCTGTTATGCAAGGTCAGTTAGCTCGAATGCATCGCGCGCTCACTCAGATGATGTTAAACACTCATACAGACGAACACGGCTATACTGAAGTTTATGTTCCATATTTAGTAAACGCCGACTCGCTGAAAGGTACTGGGCAGCTACCTAAATTTGAAGAGGATTTATTTAAAATTCCATTTAACGACACCACCTACTATTTAATTCCTACCGCAGAAGTACCTGTTACTAACCTTGTAAGAGATGAAATAGTTGATGCTGCTAAACTGCCTATGAAATTTGCTTGTCACACTCCTTGCTTTAGGAGCGAAGCCGGAAGCTATGGGCGTGATACCCGTGGAATGATTCGTCAGCATCAATTTGAAAAAGTCGAAATGGTACAAATGGTAAAGCCAGCTGATAGTGAAAATGCACTTCAGGAGTTAACTGGGCACGCCGAAAAAATACTACAAAAACTAAATCTCCCTTATCGCATGGTGCGTTTGTGTGGTGGAGACTTAGGTTTTTCTGCAGCCGTAACCTACGATCTAGAAGTTTGGTTACCGGGGCAGCAAAAATACAGAGAGATTTCTTCTTGCAGTAGCTTTGGTGACTACCAAGCCAGGCGCATGCAAGCTCGCTGGAGAAATCCAGAAACAGGTAAACCAGAATTACTTCATACCATAAACGGTTCGGGCTTGGCTGTTGGTAGAACCTTAGTAGCGGTAATGGAAAACTATCAGCAAGAAGATGGGCGCATTAAGGTACCAGAAGTGTTGAGACCTTATATGAATAATCTGGAATTTTTAGGTTAATGGAATTTCTACCACTTTTTTTCGATCTTAAGTCTAAGCCTGTATTAATTGTGGGTGGTGGCTCGGTGGCGTTGCGTAAAGCAAGGCTGCTTAAAAAAGCTGGCGCCTTACCTGTAGTTGTTTCTAAGCAGGTAAGCGGTGAGTTGCGTGAGCTTTTAGGCAATGACCCAGCTAACGTCATTGAGCAAGACTATAGTAACCAGGTGTCTAGCCATTATGCTCTTGTAGTTGCAGCAACTGATAACCAGGCTGTTAACGAACAAGTTTCGGCTGATGCCAAGGCCGTTAATATCCCCGTTAATGTTGTTGATAATCCAGATCTTTGTAGTTTTATATTTCCAGCAATTATTGACCGCTCGCCGATTATTGCGGCGGTTAGCTCTGGTGGAAGTTCGCCGGTCTTGGCTAGATTATTGCGAGCTAAACTAGAAACCGTTATACCTGCTTCTTACGGTCGACTTGCACTACTGGCTGAAAAATACCGCGATAATGTTAAGGCTAGATTTAATCATATAAATCTACGCAGAGGTTTTTGGGAAAAGATTTTAGGCGGAATGGTAGCCGACTTAGTATTTGCCGGAAAAGAGACTGAAGCTGAAGCACTATTAGTTTCAGAACTGGAGTCGGGCAAAGTTCACAAGCGGGAACTTGGAGAGGTTTATCTTGTGGGCGCAGGTCCAGGCGATCCAGACTTGTTAACCTTTAAAGCGTTAAGGTTAATGCAGCAGGCCGACACGGTACTTTACGATCGCTTGGTTAGTCAGGGGGTGCTTGATTTATGCCGTCGTGATGCAGATATGATTTACGTGGGAAAAGCTCGTTCAGACCATGCGGTTCCTCAGGGAGGTATTAATGACCTCCTTGTTAAACACGCTAAATTGGGTAAAAGGGTACTGCGCCTAAAAGGCGGCGACCCATTTATATTTGGCCGCGGTGGTGAAGAAATTGAACAGCTAGCAGAGGCTGGAATTGCATTCCAAGTGGTGCCAGGTATTACTGCAGCCGCTGGCTGCTCAAGCTACTCTGGAATCCCGTTAACCCATCGAGACTACGCACAATCTGTCCGCTTCATAACCGGTCACCTAAAAAACAACACTATCGATTTACCTTGGAAAGAGTTAGCTGTTGAGTCGCAGACGATTGTTTTTTATATGGGGTTAATGGGCCTGCCGATTATTTGTGAGAAGCTAATTGAACATGGGATGCCAGCTGATATGCCAATCGCCCTTATTCAGAAGGGTACTACTCGCGATCAAAAGATAGTGATAGCTGAGCTTTCTAGTATGGTCGATACGCTAAAAACCAATCCTGTTACGGCTCCGACCCTTATTATTGTGGGACGCGTAGTCAATCTTCATAGTAAGTTGAACTGGTACAATCCCGCCGATTAGTTACGATTTATCATATGAATTAGACCTTAGTAGATCTTTGACTATGCTTATCAATATAAGCGTAACAAGAGATAAACCCGAGGTGCCCATGAATTTTTTAGGTCGGTTTTCAATTAAGGTAAAAATATTGGTAATACCCGCTATCGCGGTTATTAGCTTTATTGCCACACTTGCTGTTAATACTCAAATTAACAGTGAGAATACTGAGCGTCTAGCAGATATTAAAGACCTCTACTTTCCTGTTGTGCAGTCAAGCCGTGAAAATATAGTTAGAATTAACCGTATAGAAGAGTTACTAAATACAGCCGTTAGTACCGGCGAGGGTGACATGGTTGATGGCGCCAAGCGTAATTATAAAGAATTAGTTGATAAAATTGACGAGCAGAAAAAGCTTTGGCCTGAAAAGTCAGATAATCTGCAGGCAACTAAAGATTCAGCCTCTAAGTACTTTGCGGTGGCACTTAAGTTATCCGAGGGGATGGTAAATGGCAACTTAGACGGTGGAGAAATCCCTAGCTTAGTTGAAGCCATGAACGAAACCCTATCAAAAACAAAACGACTACTAGGTGACTTCAATGAAAGTGCGCTGCAAGCTTTTAATATTACCGTTGCTGACTCGAACGAAGCCACGCACCAAGCATTAATCACAACACTTACTCTTAGCTTGGTCGCTATCCTTGTTATCGTGATCATTAGTGCAAGCATCGTGGTAATGATTACCGGCAACATCAATACAATGCTTGTCTCTTTGAAAGATATTGCCCAAGGCAATGGCGATCTTACTAAACGTATTGCTCAAAATAGTACAGATGAAATTGGTGATTTAATTCATTGGTTTAATTTGTTTATGGATAAGTTGCACCAAAGCATTAATGAAGTAGTGAAATCTATATCTCCATTGGCTAGCGTCTCTGACGACTTAGGCACAATGACTACGCGCACAAGTCAAATAACTGAACAGCAAAGCAAAGCCACCGATGATGTAACTCGTTCGGTAGATGAGATGTTTATTAGTGTTCAGAATGTTGCTCAAAATGCATCAAGTGCAGCGTTGGCAGCCAAAGAGGCTGACTTAGAAGCTAAAGCTGGTAGAGCAGTGGTTACTCAATCAGTAGAGTCTATCAATGATCTTGCCAGCGAAGTTGAAAGAGCAGCTAAAGTAATTAGCAAACTTGAAGCGGATACCGAAAACGTAGGTACAATTTTAGACGTAATCAAAGGCATTGCAGAACAAACTAATTTACTGGCGTTAAACGCCGCTATAGAAGCTGCAAGAGCTGGTGAGCAAGGGCGTGGTTTTGCAGTAGTTGCTGATGAAGTGCGGACTTTGGCATCGCGTACCCAGGACTCAACTCAAGAAATTCAGCGAGTTATAGAAGAATTACAAGCCGCAGCACAAAGCGCTGCAGAAGTTATGTCGCACAGTCAGGTTCAGGCTAAGGCCAGCGTAGAGCAGGCTGCTAAAACTGATGAATCGCTTGCCACTATTACTGAAAAAGTAGGGTCGATCACCCAAATGAACACTGAGATAGCAGCTGCCACTGGCGAGCAAGAAAAGGTCAGTAACGACATCAAAAACAACGTTGAAGGTATTCGAGCCAACGCTGAAGCCGCTGTGAAAAATGTACAAGAAGTGGAGACCGCCAGTGAGTCACTACTGGTCATATCAACTAATTTACGTAAAATCACCAGTCAGTTTATTGTCTAATTAAAGTAGCACCTTTCATAAATTCAAACCCCTTTCATGGAAGTGAATGGGGTTTTTTGTTGCCTGTTACAAAATCGTTGGTCTAATTTTATACAGGTTTCGCTTATTTATTTATAGATTCAGTGTTCCATGCATTTATTATCATGTAAATGGGCCTAATCTAGCTAAATTTAATGTATTCTTACTATCATTTATATTCTCATTAATAGGGTAAAGGGCACAAATGGCTCATTCAGATTTTAAGTTTGTTCGTAAACAGAAAATAGACTCCCTAAATGTGGAGATTGAAGAGTTCGATCATATAAAAACGGGTGCCAAGCATTATCATTTAGCCAGTAAAAATGATGAAAATGTATTTTTAGTTGCACTTAGAACCATGCCAATGGACTCTACAGGTGTGGCTCACATCCTTGAGCATACAGCGCTATGCGGCAGTAAAAACTATCCCGTTAGAGACCCTTTTTTCATGATGATTCGGCGTTCACTGAATACATTTATGAACGCATTTACATCTAGCGACTGGACCGCTTACCCATTTGCATCAAAGAATAAAAAGGATTTTAATAATTTATTGTCCGTGTATATGGATGCTGTATTCAATGCCTCGTTAAATGAGCAGGACTTTTTGCAAGAAGGACATAGAATTGAATTTGAAGATCCAGCTGATTCGAATTCTAACCTAATGTTTAAAGGTGTTGTTTATAACGAGATGAAAGGTGCAATGAGCAGTGTTCCTAGTCAGCTGTGGCATACACTAACAAAGCATATATACCCAACTAATACCTATCACTATAACAGTGGTGGTGATCCTGAAACGATCTTAGATTTAAGCTACGAAGGGCTTAAGGCATTCTATAAAAAGCATTACCACCCAAGCAATGCAATTATTATGACCTATGGTGATATTCCTGCCGAACACCATCACGAAAATTTTGCCGAATACCTAGCGCCTTTTGGAGCAGGTAAAGAGACAATCCATGTGCAGGACGAAAAGCGTTATTACGCACCTATAAGAGTGGAAGAAAGCTACGGCTTTAATCAAACCGAAAATCAAACGCACCACGTGGTTGGTTGGTTACTTGGCCATAGTACTAATTTAGAAGAGCAGCTAGAAGCACATTTCCTATCAAGTTTGTTACTTGAAAATAGCGCTTCGCCTTTGCGATTGGCACTTGAAACTACCGATCTTGGAGCGGCCCCCAGCCCACTTTGCGGGCTAGAAGACTCCAATAAAGAAATGTGTTTTGTTTGTGGTGTTGAAGGCAGCGACCCTGACAAGCGAGATGATGTTGAAAGGCTAATATTGGATACTTTAAATAAAGTATGTGTGGACGGCGTAAGCGAAGAGCAAATTGAATCAGTTCTTCACCAGTTAGAGCTATCTCAGCGTGAGGTTGGCGGTGACGGCTACCCGTTTGGTTTACAAATTATTTTGTCTGCTATTTCAGCTTGCACACATTACAGCGATCCCGTTGGTTTATTAGACTTAGACCCTGAGCTAGAGAAGTTACGCAGCAAAGCTCAAAGTAAAACATTTGTTAAAGAGCTTATTGAAAAATATTTGATTAACAATAATCACCGTGTAACCCTTACTTTAAAACCTGATGCCAATCTTGAGGCCGCTAAAAACAAAGCTGAGACAGATAAGTTACAACAGATACGTAACTCTTTGTCTGACGCTGAAGTTGAAAAAATTGTCGAGCAGGGTGTTAAGCTAAAGCAGCGTCAGTTAACCAAAGATGACGAGTCAATATTACCAAAAGTAGATCTTACTGATGTTTCTGACTCGTTAAGCGTGCCAGTACCTGAAATTTTATCACTTAAATCTGGGCAGCAGGTTAGTTGCTTTGAACAAGGTACAAACGGTGTTAGTTACTTTCAAATTATTAAAAAACTTCCTCAGTTAAATGAGGAGGAGCTAATACTACTGCCTATGCTTACAAGCTATTTGACCGAAGTTGGCCTTGGAGATAGTACTTATACTGAGACGCAGCATAGACAGTCATTAGAAGTTGGTGGTGTGTCTGCTTTTTCTACCATTCGTTCTGATATATCAGACACTAATAAGCTAATTGCTTACTGGACACTGTCAGGAAAAGCTTTAAGCCGTAAGCACGGTGCATTCATTTCTCTGATCGAAGATACTTTGTTAAAAGCTAATTTTAATAATCCTAGTCGAATTAAAGACCTAGTAGCACAAAGCTTAAGCAGAAAAGAACAGTCTATTTCTGGTCAAGGTCATAGCCTAGCTTTAAGCGTTGCATCATCTGGTTTATCGGCCGTTACAAATTTATCTAATAATGTTTCAGGTCTTCCTGGTCTGCTTCGTCTTAGAGAAATGGCGGCAGCCTGTAAAGACGATGAGTATGTGAATGGATTGTGTCAAAAAATTCAAACACTATATGAAAAAATCAATATTGCTGAATCTGATTGCTTTATTATTTCAGATGCAAATAACTTAAATGATTTAAAGCAGACTCTGGATAATGCTTGGTCAGAAAAAACGATGCCTTCATCGGACCAATTAACACTTGTCGAACATTCGGCAAAGATTAAACAAGCGTGGGTTATATCGGGGCAGTCTAATTTTTGCGCTAAGGTATACCCAAGTGTTGGGCCTGATCATTCAGACGCTCCAGCATTAAGTATTTTGGCGGGTGTTTTGAAAAATGAATTTTTACATACCGCTATCCGTGAGCAAGGTGGGGCATACGGCGGCGGCGCTAGCCAAGACAGCGCAAGCAGTGCGTTTAAGTTTTATAGTTACCGCGACCCTAGGGTTGCTGGAACGCTAGACGACTTTAGTCGATCTATCGATTGGTTTATTAATACCAATCATGAACCTGGCTTAATAGAAGAAGCTATTGAACATGCTATTTTAGGTGTTGTTTCAAGCATCGACAAACCAAGCTCTCCGGCTGGTGAAGCCAAACAGGCATTTCATAACGAACTTCAAGGAAGAACTGCAGCTTGGAGAAATGAATTTAGGCAGCGGATTTTGGTGGTAAACAAACAAGACTTAAACCGTGTTGCTAATTTATATTTCGATGAATCAAAAGCCAGTTATGGTGTCCTAATTCAGAATGAAAACAAACAAGAGGCCTTAGATTTAGGCTTTGAGGTTAAAGAGCTATAACGATGGTAAAAAGTAAACTGACACATCCAGTTGTGCTAAGTATGATTTTGTCGACAGGTTTTCTATTAACTTCACTGGTGCAAGCTAATGCATTAGGCGAAGTACTAGAACAGGAAGCCTCTAATTTGAGTACGGCTAAAAAGTCTCAGAATAAGATCGACATTATTTATGACGAAAAATCTGAAGCAATAAATGAGCTGCGCATAACAAAATCCGAGATAAATCAGCTGGAAATCTATAATCGCCAATTGATGGCTATTATTTCAGATCAAAAAACTCAGAAGTTATCTTTTGAAAAGCAGCTTAAAGACATCGAGGTTACTCAGCGCGGAATCATGCCTTTGATGGAGCGTATGTTAACTATGCTTGATCAATTTATTGAACTGGATTTGCCTTTTTTACTAGAAGAGCGGCAAGAACGTGTTGCCACATTACGAGGTTTATTACTCAGTTCTGAGGTTACTATTTCTGAGAAATTCAGGCGTGTACTAGAGGCGTATCAAATTGAACTTGAATACGGCCGTACTATAGAAGCTTATCGAGCTAAAAACGCTGACGGTACTATTGTCGACTACTTAAGGCTTGGTCGGGTTGCTTTGTATTATGTAGGGTTAAATTCTAGTGATTCATTTGCCTGGAATCAAAAGTCTAAAACTTGGCTAGAGCTAGATAGTTCTTATCAAGCGGCTCTAAATAAAGGCATTCAAATTGCCCGCAAACAATCGGCGCCTTCTTTACTTGAGCTGCAAATGCCGTCGATTGGAGAAGTAAAATGAATAAAATATTAATTGCTTCCTTTGTATTATGTTTTAGCTCACTTTCATTCGCAGAAGATAAAGTGGCTAATGCCCAGCCAGAAAATATTCAATACCTATCAGGTTTACTGGATAAAATTAAAGCGCAGGGCGTAAAAAATGCAATTACCCATGAGCAGAGAGAGGCCTTATTCAAACAAGATTACTCTCAAGTTAAATCTCAGTTGTCCGCTGCTACAGTAAAGCTTAATAAGGTTAAAGCAAATACTAAATCTTTAAGCAGTAGCTTCGAAAATAACGAAGAAGACTTGGTAAAGCTGGATCAGCAGCTTAAAAAAAGCTTAGGTAATCTTGGTGAGATGTTTGGTGTGGTAAGACAGGTTGCACAGGATGTATCTTCTATAAGAGAAAGTTCGCTTCTTAAGGTAGAACTTGGGGCTGACTCTGAAGTACTCAATAAGTTATCCGCAAGCAAGGCGCTACCTAGTATTGCTGAACTTGAAGGTCTTTGGTTTGAAATTCAAAATCAAATGACCAAGCAAGGGGAGATCAAACGCTTAAAGTCTACCTATGTAGATATCGATGGCGTTAAAAATGAAGGTGAGATTGCCCACATTGGACCTTTTATTGCGTTTAACCAAAATGGGTATTTAAACTACGATACCGAAACAGGTCTATTTTTAGAGTTGGGCAAGCAGCCATCAAGTGCCAGTTCAGCAATTGATTTTTTTAATGGCAGTACCGACACGTTCTCTGAAATATCAATAGATCCTACCAGAGGGACTTTATTAAGTTTAAGTAGCCAAAGTCCAAGTTACATAGATCGTATTCATCAGGGCGGGTTGATTGCTTATGTGATCATAGTATTAGCTGGTCTGGGTATTGGTTTTGGTTTGTATTTGCTCGTTATAAAATTACAGGTGGCTCAGAAAGTCAGACTGCAACTAAATAATTTAGATTCACCAAAAGACGACAATCCATTGGGTCGAGTGCTTGCTGTATACAATGCAGAGCGTGAACTTGATGACTTAGAAACCCTTGAGATGAAGCTTGACGAAGCTGTACTTAAGGAATTGCCAGAAATAGAAAAAGGTCAGTCGCTTATTAAATTACTTGCAGCCGTTGCACCTTTATTAGGTTTGCTAGGTACCGTAACTGGCATGATTGCAACTTTCCAATCAATTACATTATTTGGAACCGGTGATCCTAAGTTAATGGCTGGAGGTATTTCTCAGGCGTTAATAACCACTGTACTTGGTTTGGTTGCCGCTATACCTTTATTATTTGTTCATAATATTATTAGTACTCGCAGCAAGGCATTAATTCAAATATTGACTCAACAATCGGCTGGCATGATTGCTGACCAAGCCCAGAAAAGTCAGGAAGGTCAGGGGTAATGTTGCAACAGATTTCATTATTTTTAGAAAGTGGGGGGGGTGTTTTATATGGGATTTTTGCCATATCAATAATGCTTGCGGTATTGATAGTTGACCGTTACTACTTCTTTAAAAAGGAGTCTGCGTTGCTCTGTAAATCAAAAGTTAATGACTGGATTGAAATTAAAACTAAAAATAAACAACTTGGTGCTCACAAGTGGTATTCAGCAAAACAAAAAGAAAGACTTATATCTGAAATCTTAGCTGAATTTAAAAAATACAGATCAACCATACATCTACTGGTAATTATTTGTCCCTTAATGGGCCTACTTGGCACCGTTACGGGAATGATTAGTGTGTTTGATGTAATGGCAGTTACAGGCACTGGTAATGCTAGGGCAATGGCTTCTGGTATATCCATGGCCACAATCCCAACAATGGCGGGCATGGTTGTTTCACTTATAGGCCTTTACTTTAAAACGCGATTTGACGGCCTTTCAAAAAAACAATTTGAAGCCTTTAAAGACAAGTTAGTCGGATAAATATTATGAGAAAGCAATACACATCGGTAGATGAAGATGAGTCGATAATTGATATGACGCCTATGCTTGATATTGTATTTATCATGCTGATCTTTTTTATTGTCACCACTTCATTTGTTAAAGAAAGCGGTATTACAGTTAGTCGTCCATCAGCTCAAACAGCGACTGAAGATAAAAAAGGTAATATTATGGTTGCGATTAAACCTAATGGTGAAATTTGGATTGATAAACGTGCCGTAGATATTCGTTCGGTAAGGGCGAATATAGAGAAACTAAAAGCGGAAAGTCCAGAAAGTGGCGTTGTACTGCAAGCTGATACCGATAGTCGTACTGGTATTTTAGTGAAGGTAATGGATCAAGTTCGAATGGCTGGTATTACAAATATTTCAATTGCTGCGGAAACTCGTTAATGAGGCTGCTGTATTTAACGCCAATAGGCATTGTTTTATGCCTGCTGATTTTTTGGTTAATGCAATGGATGATAACGCCGTCGGTAGAAGTCGTTAAGCGTGACGACAATATAGCTATGGTTGATTTTATTCGTAGCTTGAAAGACAGTTCTAGCGAATCTAAGCAAAGAAATTTAACAGAGCCTCCTAAACCAAAAACGCCACCTATGCCAAAATCACCTAAGATTCAGCAGGCGGCCGTACAAAATATGGCCTTAAACATGCCTGATATTAGCCCTGACTTTTCAGCTTTTAAAGGTCTTGGGGTAGGCAATATTTTATCTGGTCGAGGCTTCGGTGATAGTGATGTTATTGCGTTGGTTCAACCTAAACCTCGCTATCCTGCTCAGGCGCTTAATCGAAAGATTGAAGGCTGGGTGTTGGTTAGATTTAATATCACAAAAGAAGGTACTGTAGATGCAGTTGAAGTGGTTGAAGCTGAGCCCAAAGGTGTATTTGAGCGTGAAGCCGTGCGCGCAGCATGGCGTTATAAGTTTAAGCCAAAGCTGGTAGATGGTACTCCGGTTGAACAAGTGGCAACACTTCCATTTCAATTTACCTTGGATAAATAATGTTTAATCGTTGCCACCTCGTTGTGTCATTCATTCTAATGCTTTCATTAAGCCTAAACTTACAAGCTGCTATTAGCCCGCGTATTTATAACGCCTTGAATGATTTTCAGCAGCAATTATCTGAAGTAGAAGCCGACGCCGATTATTTACCAATAGAACAAGGACTCATGCAGTTAGAGGCGGACCTAACTGGAAACTCCCTGGGGTCGGCACTTACACTGCAACTATTAGCACAATTAAAAGAAGCCAGTGGCAAGCCATTGAAGGCCCTAAACTATCTTGACAAGGCTTACGCACTGCCTGGGCTTGATCAGGTGACTAAAGGGCAGGTAGGAATGAGTCTGGCTGTCATGTATTTCTCGCAAGGACAGTTTGAAAACAGCATTACTATTCTTGAAGAGCGTATTAATGTTTCAAAAAAAGAAGTTTCCCCTAACGTCATGGCATTATTGGCTATGGCCTATTTTAGTCTTGATGAATTTGCTAAAGGTCTGCCTCACATAGAGCGTGCATGCGAGTTGGCAGCAAGCGCTAACGAGTCGTGGTTAGCCAATGCGTTTGCTGCAAGTTATAAACTTAATGATCTTAATAAAGCACTTAACTATATTAACGAGTTAATATTTAACTTCCCTGAAAAATCTGATTATTGGAATCAAAAAATTGGATTGCATCAAGTTTTAGAGCGATATAAAGACGCTGCTATTGTAAGCAACGCTAGCTATAGTCAAGGTTATTTAAGCAAGCCTTCTCAACTTTTTAACTTAGGTGTACTGATGGCGTCAGAAGGTGCTCCATTTGAAGTTGCCACTGTGTTGACAGCCGCTATTGCAGATAATCGATTAGAAAAAACAGAAAAGGTATTACGTTTAATTATGCAAGCTTGGATTCAGGCTAGAGAAATGGGTAATGCAAGACAAGTAATGGCTGAGTTGTTTGTTGAATATAAGCAGGTTAAAGATGGCGTGTTATTGGCTAATTATCAAATGGATGCTGAACTCTGGGGTGATGCAATTTCATCTACAAACAGTTTGTTGTCTCAGGTTTATGTTGATGATTTATCTGCAAAGCAAAAAGGTGCTGTGTTATTGATTCGCGGTGTTAGTCAGTTTAACGCGGGAATGGTTCGGGAGGCTTTGGTCAGTATGGGCAAAGCTTCTGGTATAGAGTCTTCTGCAAGCCAAGCAAAGAGCTGGATGCTTTATATTAAGCAAATGCAGGGATAGTTTTACGTCACCTGCAGAGCTTAAAGATTTGTACGGCTAAATTTAAACGTCTAACTCAATAAAAATTGGCGCGTGATCGCTAGGTTTTTCCATTGCCCTTGTGTCGTAATCGATTCCGGCATTAATTAGTCTTTCCGTTAGTGGCTTAGTGATAAGTATCATATCAATTCTCAAACCACGCTTTGGACTGTCATCAAACCCTTTGCTTCTGTAATCAAACCAGCTAAAACGGTCACTTACATCAGGGTTAAGCATTCGGTAACTATCCACTAGGCCCCAGTCTTGAAGTTCTTTAACCCACTCACGTTCTTCGGGAAGAAAAGCGCACTTACCGGTTTTTAACCAGCGCTTTTTATTGGGCTCGCCTATACCTATATCGTTATCTAACGGCGCTACATTTAAGTCACCCATGACTACCACGTTATCACTTGGCAAGAAGTTATCGTTTAAATATTGCATCAAGTCTTTATAGTATTTTTGTTTGGCGGGAAACTTAGTCTCGTGAGATCGACTTTCACCTTGTGGGAAATAACCATTTAAAATATGTAATATTTCGTTTTCTGCAAAACTATAAGAAGTATGAATAAATCTTTTTTGATCGTCGTCGCTATCTGACGGGTACCCTTTATGGGTTTCAATCGGTTCAATATCAGACAGTGTGGCTACGCCATAATGAGCTTTTTGACTGTGTACCTCAGTATGCCAGCCAATATTCTTTACTTCTTCTAGGGGAAATTGTTCTGGGGTCGCTTTTACTTCTTGTAGGCCCAAGATATTGGCATTAAGTTTTGCCTTAATTGCTTCTAGTTGATGTAGTCTAGCTCTGACGCCATTTACGTTAAATGAGACAATTTTCATTTTTGAATCCGTGACCTTTTTACTTAATGTCGGCATTATATGCAGTAATATTTATAAAGGTTAGTGATTTATGGAATTGTTATCTACAGATCCAACTTACGCAGGGTTTCTAATTGTCGATCTTATAGCAATTGTTGGCTTGGTAGGCGCTATGCGATGGCTAAGTCGCTTTTTGGTAAAGCCGGCAAATATACATTCAGAGGCCAGTAATATTGAGACTTCAGCCGCTGTAATAGCGCTGATGCTAGCTTTAACAGGTGTTGCTTCTGGCACATTCAGTTTGACCTTGTTAGACGAGTGGTTGCTGGTAACAAGCTATGGCCTGCTTGCAATCGTACTGCTTAGATTAGGGGCTTGGTTACAAGATAAAATAGTACTGCCAGCGTTAAACCTCTCTTCGGCCACCCGGCAAGGCAATGTTGCAGCAGCCTTAATAACCGGTGCTCATCTTATTGGTACTGCCATTGTTATTCAGTCTTCTATGAAATGGACATCACAAGATGCAAACCTTGGTTTGATCGCTTTGCTTTTAGGTTTTGTCATCTCCCAATTTTTACTTGCTTTGGAAACTAGGTTGAGGCTTCTTTGGACTGGGGGTGGTTTAATAAACGCGATTGAAAGCAAGCAAACTACCGTTATTCTTAAAGCCGCATTTCAGCATATTGGCGCGGCTATGGCCATAAGTGGCAGCGCACATTTTGCCTCGGCAATAGAATACCAGCTAGAGCTTGCAGTGGTAGCTTGGCTAGTCAGTTCAATTATATTTTTAGTGGCATATCTTGCATTGGCAGAAATATGTGTGCGCTTAATACTGCCAAAAAACAAAACAATAGAAGAGGGCAGAGCCACTTTGGAAGGCGCTATTTACTTAGGTTGGGGATTTATTCTCCCAGCGCTAGTTACTTAGTTAGTTACTTAGTTAGTTACTTAGCTATCTTCTGCATTTCGAATTATCGTTTTATTAATGGCGCTTGCGTGTCTTTCACGCAGTTCGCTATCAATATACTTATCGGTTGTAGCCATACTAGAATGACCAGCGTCCTCTTTTACATGTTCCCGAGGACGTATTTTTACATCTTCAGAAATACCTGTGTGCCGTAGCCAATGCACAGTGGCCGCTTTCAATTCTAAAGCTTCACTCGATTGGCCTTGTTGAGCCAGTGATTCATAAGCTAAGTCAAAACACTGCTGCACTAAGTTTCTAATTTGACGTGTACTAGTAACAGAGCCTTTACCTTGGATTTTGGCAATCAAGGGCGTGGCTTCGCCAGGAAAAGGCAAGCTAGGCAAGCCCAGGTGTAAGCGGTAGCGTTTAAGCGCTGCAATCATGCCATTTGATACTGTGATTACTCGGCTTTTATTTCCCTTACCAACTACATGGAACCACCAGTTTCTGTCTTGATCGGCTCTAAAATCACCCATCACAGGGATTGACCGTTCATCTGCAACAAGCTCAGAAATTCGCAGGTACATACCTAACAAACAGTTTAAAATAAATAATGTGCGCTCATGCTGGTTAGGGTGGTCTTTTGCTAACTTCTCAGTTATGCGCATTACTTCATCCCACTGATAGTTACTTATTCTTCTGACCGGTGCGGCATTTTGCGAGGTCTGAATAAAGCGACTCTTTTGTCTGACCAGCGCCACAGGATTACCGGTGACAAATTCTTCTTGAATCAAAAAATTAAAAAATGAACTAAGAATAGCAAAGGCCGATTGAATTGCTTTTTGTGACGGGGAGTAATTATCAACAGATGATTTTTGTTTTAATGCTTTATTGTAAGGGACAACAAATGGACGCCAATCTGGATTTTGAATTCTTAGTCCGTTTTTGTTTTTAAATCGAGCCACGTTTTTTAAGCCGATCCAGGTGGTTGGTGGATTGATAGAGAATTCTAAGTACTGTTCAATATGTTCGCGCTTAAGCTTAGTTAAATTCAAATCTGTTTTTAACCAAACCCATTGCAATAGCCTTTCTACTTCTCTGCGATAAGAGTTGAATGTAGCGGTACTGCCCTTATAACTTATTAAATATCGTAAGCTAAAATAATAATCCTGTTGCTTTTCTGCTGACAACTCAGGGGCGATAACCTCAGCACCAGATCTAAATGGATCTGGTAGGAAGTCTAGGTTATCAAAAATTGCGCTAGGAATAGAACAGGGCATTTATTTTTTAATTTTCCAGTTAATGGTTTCGCCGGCTCTTAATGGCACAATAACGTCGCCAGCAAACTCCATTTCCAACGGTGCTGTCCAAGGTTGTTTAATCAAGGTGATGGTGTCTGAGTTACGCTTAAGACCATAAAAGTCTGCACCGTGAAAGCTTGCGAATCCCTCAAGTTTATCAAGCGCACCAAGGTCATCAAAAATATCAGCGTATAATTCAATTGCCGCGTAAGAAGAAAAGCAACCAGCACAACCGCATGCATTTTCCTTTTTATTTTTAGCGTGTGGCGCAGAATCGGTACCCAAGAAAAAGCTTTTGTGACCACTGGCCACAACGTCTTGCAAAGCTTGCTGGTGAGTATTTCTTTTTAAGATAGGTAAGCAATAAAAGTGTGGCTTTATTCCGCCTACAAGCATGTGATTACGATTATAGGCTAGGTGTTGGACTGTGATTGTTGCGCCAACATTATCACCCTGAGATTTGACAAATTCAGCCGATTCTTTAGTTGTTATGTGCTCAACCACCATCTTTAGATTTGGAACATCGATTACTAATTTGGCAAGCACTCTGTCTAAAAATTCTTTTTCGCGGTCAAATATATCAACATGGCTATCTGTTACTTCGCCATGAACTAGTAAGGGCATGTCGTTGGCGGCCAGTGCTTCAGCAATGTCTTTTAAGCGTGACATATCGGTAAGACCAGAATCTGAATTGGTGGTGGCACCGGCTGGATAAAGTTTAGCGGCTACTATTTGGCCCGTTTTAGCGGCTTCAGCAATAATCTCTGGTGTGGTGTTATCGGTTAAATAAAGCACCATTAATGGTTTGAAATTAGCACCTTTAGGGACATGGGTATTAATTCGATCTAAATAGCCCAGTGCTTGCTCGGCATTCATTACAGGCGGTGTAAGATTGGGCATTATTATCGCGCGACCCATGACACTTGCGGTTGGCGGTACTGTGTATTGTAAAAAATCACCATCTCTTAGGTGTATATGCCAATCGTCGGGTCTAACAATCGTTAGTTCATTCATAAATATTAAAACCTTAATGTAAAAATTATGCGCAATATTATAACAAAAACCAGTTTGCTGTCCTTATTAACCCAGAGTAATTAACTCACATGCTTAAATTAAGCGGTTTATTATGTGTTTTACCATAATACTCAATTATTCCGATAATAACAATTATCGGAAATAGTAGTTACTTGTGAGTGAGTTATTAACCCAATACAGTTGTATAAATTGCATATACCCATCTATTACCTAAACTTAAGCTAAATATGGGATTTATCATTGTCGGATTATAATTATGGAAACTGCTGCTGAAATTAAGGAAGTCGAGGGACTTTATGAGGGTGTTAGTTATATTGAAGTTATTACCTTTTTTGTAGGCGGTACTCAATATGCTACACCTGTCAGCGAAGTTCGGTATATTGAGCAAGATAAGCGTAAAACTACTCGTATTGAACTTGATCAAAAATTAGGTGCAGAGGTAACAACTTATCAGGGCAAGCCTGTCCCAATTTACGATTTTGCTAACTTAATGGGATGTGAAGCTGAGTATAAAAAGAATTTAGACTTCCTTGCTATCTTAACCGCCAGACAGCGGGATCATGAAGATTGGATTGTTAATTTAGAATCTAGTCTTAAAAACAATACTGAATTTAAGGGCGCTTTAGATGCTACTCAATGTGAGCTTGGCAAATGGTTGAGCGACTATAAGGCAGACGATGAAATACTCGCAGAAATTTTATCTAGCTTTTCTGAGCCCCACGAAGCATTACATGCCTTAGCTGGCGAGTTACTTGCGCAGCGTGATATTGGCGAGCTCGATAAGGCGCTAGAAGTATTAAAATATCAAAAGACACGTTCGTTTGCTAAAATAATTGACATATTTGAATCGGCAAAGGAACGAGTGATAAATATTACACGCCCTATTCTTCTATATATTGATACATCAAAGAAGTTAATCGCCGTTCGCCTTAACGCTATAAGTGACATTGTTAGCTATAAAAAAACTGCGTTCACTTCTCAATCAGATGTAGATGATAATAAAAAACTGAATAATCTAACGTTTGTTGCAGGTTATCTTGAGAATGAAGGTAATGAGCCACCTTGTGTGTTGCTAGATTGGAGGCTTTTCACAAGTCCTAATGCTTAATGTAAACGAATACAAAAAAAGGCTTGGAGATTAATTATCTGCAAGCCTTTTTTATTGTTTTATCGCTTAATTAAACCAGCTGGTCACACTAGGATCTAGGTGTTCGCATTGTCACAAACTCTTCAGCTGAACTAGGGTGAATACCTATCGTGCTATCGAATACAGCCTTACTTGCACCTGCTTTTATGGCAATGGCAATGCCTTGCATTATTTCGGCGGCATGCTCTCCAACCATATGGGCACCAATCACTTTATCATTTTCAGAATTAACAATCAGCTTCATATAAGTGCGCTCTATAGAGTCCGTAAGCGTTAATCTTAGAGCTTTAAATTCACTTTCGAAAACAGTTATGCCAACCCCCTGTTCTTTGGCTTGCTCTTCAGTTAATCCTACAGTTGCTAGACTAGGTTGGCTAAAAACAGCGGTTGGTATATCTGAGTAGGTTAAAACCTCGTCAGAGCCTTGATACTGCTGACGTAAAAATGTCATGGCTTCAGCCAGTGCAACCGGTGTTAACTGCGGAGTATCAATTAAGTCACCCATGGCATAAATACCAGGTGACGATGTTTCAAATTTATCGTTTACTTTTATCGTGTTATTTTTATTAAGCGCGATATTTAACTCATTGATGCCTAAATTTTCAATATTAGGATTTCGGCCAGCAGTATTAATAACTAAATCGGCCTCTTCTATTCTTCCTGATTTAAATGAGACTAAAAATTTATCACCTTTTTGCTTGATAGATAACGGTGGCTCAGGAATAAGCTCTATCCCTTTTTTTAGAATTTCACGTTCAGCAATCTCTCTGGTTGATCCATCAAAACCTCTTAGAAGTTTGCCAGATCGGGATGCTATTTTAACATCACAGCCAAGATTGTTTAAAATACCTGAAAATTCAACAGCAATATATCCGCTTCCTACTACCACTACAGATTTTGGAAATGTCTCCATGTAGAAAAAGTCATTACTGTTTATCGCAAGCTCTTCACCTTCTATCCCTAGTGATGCTGGCCAGCCGCCGGTAGCTAATAATATTTTTTCTGATGTATAGTTTTTGCCTTCTACAGTGACCGTATTTTCACCATTTAACTTACCGTGCCCCCATAGTGTAGTGACGCCACTGTTATCTAAAAGGCCTTTATAAATACCGTTTAAACGTTCTATTTCTTTGGTTTTGTTGTCACGCAAGGTTGGCCAGTTAAACTCTTTGAGTTCGTAGTTAAGGCCGTAACTAGCAGCCTCGTGTGCATATTGAGTAAATTCACTGGCGTAAACAAACATTTTTTTAGGTACGCAACCTACATTTACACAAGTGCCGCCAAGATAACGAGACTCAACTACAGCTACTTTTTTACCCATGGTGGCGGCCATTCTACTTGCCCTTACTCCAGCAGAGCCTGCGCCAATGACAATTAAATCAAAATCGAATTCACTCATTATTTACTCTTTTTACTCTTGAAAGCTTTATATTGAATAGGACATTGAAATACACTGGTTACTATTCTTTAAATAGTGTCGAGCCTTCAATATCTAATAATCTAATGCCGCACTGTTATTACAGCTGGTTAATTATAGTTAGCTAATTATAGCTTTAGCACAGCTCTTAAATTTACTGTACCTGCTCCGACTTTATCTACAGAGATTTGTTCAACTTTAATTCCTTTTTGAGACTCTAGAGTTTCGATCCAATCTATAGAAGAATCAAAACTCACCTTCTCTAACCAAACTCTTAAGCCGCTATCTCCATTAGGTTCAAAGCGTTTAAGCTTAATACCTTTTGTCTTTGCCATGCTATTGACTAGGCTTAGTATCGATTCATTACCATTAGATCCAGTATTAGAGGTCCCTTGTACTAGGTAAGCATTTTCTTTTAGCTTTGTGTGAAACTTTAGTTCGCTTACAAGTTTGCTTTCAGCTTGTTTTACACTTGTAATAGTAGGCTGAACTATCCATGCAAAAATTAAAGCTAGTGCTATTAATATAGCCAACGCCTTTAGTACTAATGCATCTTTTGAAGGCAGCGCTTGATACCAGTCATTACTCTTTTTATAAATATCACTGGTGATTAAGCGTTGATGGATTTTTTCTTTTAAAAGTGAGATTTTATCATCCATTTGATTTCACCTTAATAACCCCTTTAACCACATTGCCAGATTGGTTTGCCGATGCGATGTCTACTTGCAAACCTTTTGTTGTTAGCTTTTGTTTAATTTGTTCCAATTGATTTACGCTAGAGCACGTAAGTGAGATTTCTAATAGTTTATTTTTTTCATTATATTTTATTGAACTATATTCAATATCCTTGAAATCATTAATCACACTTGCGGTGTCACCTAGTAATGTTGTAAATGTACCGCCACCCTTACCTATTCCGGCCGCATTTTTAATGTAATCGTTGAATTGCCTTTTCATTAATCTTTCTCGCACGATTTCATTAGGAAATAGTTGTTTATAAAACTCGATAGAGGCCTGTTCTACGGCCCTTGCTTTACTTTCAGTCTGAGCTTTATAAATTTGAGCGATGAAGAATCCAACAAATAAAATGACTGCTAGTAGTAGTATCACGCCCTTGAATTTTGATAGCTTGTCGCTACTCTGCTTTTGTATTTTTTTAAATTCGCCAGTAAATAGTGATGTTTTTTTAACGTCAATCTTGTTCAGTTTTTCAATTATTATTTGCTTATCAAGTTGTTTTGTCTCGACGTCTAGATTATCCAGTTGCGCTAATAAAAGATCATCTATCGCCCCTTCCTTTCCTGGCGATAGATCGCAAATATTTACAACTTTTATTTCTTTGTTAGCCTCTAGTATTGGAGCCAGGCTGTGCTCTAAAAATAACGTTGGTAAGCTGAAGGCATTTAACTCATCTACCTTTACCAAGGCAATACTGTCTATCAGTACCACTGTTATACAATCAGGAATAAATGGCAGGCTGCTTGGTAGATAGTTTATTGAGGCTACACTATTATCTTCTGAAAAAGATCTCACTAGATTTTTTGTTGTTACTAGAGCGTAGGCTTTACCAGCTTCTTTGCCTATGTATTTTATATGAGTGTTCTCTAGATCGCTGCTGATAGATTCCTCTATAGCAAACGGCAATGCTTTTTCAATTTGTTTGTCTTGTTTAAGCGGCATGACAACTGAAATAATATTAATAGCATTATCTATGATAAAAATGCTTTTATTATTAATGTCTTCACTTGTTGTTAGTATCTGCAAGTTCAAACTATCATCGAATTGATAGTAAGTTTTGTCTGAGCTATTTAGTAATAATGTATTCATTATGCCCCGGCGCAATTCATTGTCTTAACTAGTCGATTTACATCGCTAGGCTGACGAGATAGATCCCGATATATAGTTCCGATAAAATCGGTTTCAGGGTCTCGCTTGATTATTGATTCTAGTGCTATTTCTTTGGTATCTGTCTTGAGGATACTAATGACACTAAAATACTTTGTTTTTACATCAAAATCACTTTTATCCCAAATATTTGAATTATTTGCATTGTCTTCCTGATCGTCAGCGGGGTTATTGGCCGCTGTGATCAGCTCTTTTATCGTTGGCTCCTCAAAGAGATCGTCAACCGCTTTAAATACAAAGTCATTTCGCCCTGCCGGTCCGCATGCGTTTGACCTGGTCTTATTTATGATTTGGGTGCTCTGTTCAAGCGAGAGTTTAGCGTCCCATGCCGACAAAACAAAAGGATTTGAGGTGTTTATATTAAGTGGAGTAGCCATTGGTAAGGCGGTTACATAGGGCTCAAGAATTCTAAAATCGGTTGCGCTCATACCCTTAATTAACATTAGCTCACTAATGTGGCTAAACTCTATTTCTGGTGATGTATAGCCCGGAGTTAAGCTTTCATACTCATAGTTAAACGAACTATCAGCTGTGAACCACTCAGTTAAGTTGTTCGCGACACTCGTGTCTAACCCTAGGTCAGAAAGCAATCTAACGAATCTAGCTTTTGCTTCATTGTGCTGAGGATGTTTTGGGTGTAACGAATTTACATTAAACAAACCCTGGAGATCTCGTATATATATGGCAACCTGAGCGCCACCAAGTGTTAAAGGAAACGGCTGATTCCATAATTCTGAGGCGGTGTCCCATAGTTCGTTGGCGTCTTTATCTCGTTTATTGTCAAACATTAGACCCGCCTTGGCGATATCTTCAATACTTAGCAGGGTAATGAATGTACTTGTATTTTCTAATGTGGAGGTGGCCTGCCTAAACGCTTGCTCTTGCTGTGTTTGAATAGAAACAGCTAACATAGATACTAACGCAAAAATAAATAGCACCGTTATTAAAGCAACACCCGACTGTTTATTGAAATGCATAGCGTGGCACCTCAAATATACGCTCTATGTCGCCGTAAGATTTGGTAGTTAATTTGAATTTGATTTGCACCAAGTCAGCGACCATGTTTTGCGCCATAGAGACTGGTGGCCAGTCATCTTGCCAGTCATTAGATCGTATTGAATTTTGATCATCTACTAAATCTAATAACAATCCTCTGAACTGGAAGCTAGCTTCTTGCATATCATCAAGTAAAACCTGAATCACGGGCTGGGTATTGGATGTAATGTCTAGCACGGGCCAAAATATACGTACAAAGCAATTAGAATTATCATCAGCAGGCTGACCAGAGTTAATACTTTGAGCATCTTCGCAGTACTCGTGATCAAGGGGGCGAACTGCATATCCAGCGCGCAATATATTGGATTGCTTTTTATCTGGGTTAAATGGTTCTGTTGGTACACCAGAGTACGAGAACTCAATTAAGTTATCACCCTCACTTGTGACCGCTAGTGATAGATCGCCATAAATATCATTGGCCTGCCGCCCTGCAATCTGACTGAAGTCTTTACGCATAAATAAATCCATTCTTTGCAGGTTTTTAATCTCCATGCTTCTGACTTCAAGACTTTGTTTTGTATCGGCGCCGCTAATGAGTAGTTGGCTTGCGCCTACCCCAATAATGGCCGTAATGGTGATGGCAATAAGCACTTCTAATAAGGTGAAACCTTGTTGGCTATTATAGTGCTTCATTAGCAAGGTACGCCGTCAGAGTAATGATTGATGAAGGCTGATCTTTTAGTGACACAGTGACTAAAACTTCTCTTACCTCAAGCGGTATGGATATACCTGAAAAACTTTTTTTATCGGCCACTACTTTTTCAATCGACCAATCCAAATTTGCCATTTTATAATCAGTCTGCCCTGACTTAATATCTTCCCAAGGTTTTGATCTAAGTTCTATTATTTCGTTTTCGGCTATCCAGTTAGCAAATATTTTTTGCTCAATAGTTAATTGATTGTCGATGGCACCAACGGTAGCTTGTGATAACGAGGTAGCAAGTAATGCAAATATAGTAAGTGCGATCATTACCTCTAGTAAGGTGAAGCCTTTATTGTTCAATCTCATGCTTCTCCCGGGGTCATAATTGGGCTTACTTTGAATCGGCCTGCGCCATTTCCAGTAATAGAGATTGTTTTTTCATAGTCGGCCAAGCCAATTTCAAATTCAATGATAGATTGAATTCCTGAGGCTTGAATAATAAGCTGAGGTATAACGGTCTGATCATCATTTTTCTGGAAGTTGAGCGGTACTTCACTACCATTTATAAACATTCTTATTTCAGACTCGGGATCAAGTTCAACAGGTATCAGTACCCTCGACTCGTATGCTGCCCAGTCCCAAGTCTCCTTCTGTTCGTTTTGTTGCTGGATGTCGGCATTGCTATCAGTGGGGTCTTGTTTTACTTGTTGCCAACTATAAGGTGTCGCACTGTATTTTGTAAAATATATAGCAATGCTTTTATTGTTTAAAATTGCTTCGTCTGTGGCTTCTTCTAAATAATATAGAAACGCTTGCGAATTAAGTTTAAGCGCGTCTGCCCGAGGGTCGCTGTCGGTGTTTAATGCGGTAATAGAAACTAACATTGCAATCACCACGATCACCACAAGAATTTCTATTAATGTAAACCCTCGGTTAGGCTTCATTATTTATTAATCGTTACTGCTTATGTCAGCGGCATCATCTTCGCCACCTTCTTGACCATCTGCACCATAAGAAATAATTTCAAACTTACCATTTTGTGAAATATATAAATAAGGGTTACCCCAAGGGTCAGTTGGCAACTTAGGAAGGTAGCCACCCTGCTTGTAGTTTTTAGGTTCTGGTGATCCAGAAGGCTTGCTGACTAATGCTTCTATGCCCTGACCTGTTGTTGGATAGGTATAATTATCAAGTTTATATCTAGATAATGTTGAAGCAATAGTCGACATTTCAGCTTGCGCTGTCTTAACGCGAGCGGCACCTGCTTCGCCTATTATGTTGGGTGCAACCATGGCAACCAAACCTGCAATAATAGCCACAACTATCATTATTTCTAGTAGCGTAAAACCAGCTTGTTTTTTCATTTTATTAGCTTTTATCCGATTTATATTTATTTTATTTGTCATTTTATAGGTCCTCTTATCCAATTAATTTATTCATACTGGTGATAGGCAACATGATCGCCACCACAATTAGCAGTACCATTCCGCCCATTACTAACAGCATGATCGGCTCGAACATACCCACTAATGTGGTAACGGTTGCTTGCAAGTCGTTCTCTTGATTTGTTGCTGCTCGTTCAAGCATTGAATCAAGTTCGCCACTGGTTTCGCCACTGGCAATCATGTGGAGCATCATGGGCTTGAAGATTTTGGTTTCATTCAATGCTTGATGAAGGTTACCACCTTCCATCACTTGCTGAGCTGCGGTCGACAGGCGGTCTTTTATAACTAAGTTCTCGATAACTTGAGCTGATATCCTCATGGCATCTACTAAAGGCACACCACTTGAGTTCAAGATAGCGAGAGTACTGATGAATCTGGATGTATTAAAACCTTTTATCATTTTTCCAAAAAAAGGCGTGTTCAATAGTAATAAGTGAAAGCGCCTTCTTAGATGTTCCTTTTTAAGGGCACTATTAAATAAGAAGCCGCCTAGTACCAGTGCTAAAAGTAATATCCAGCCACTGCTTTGTAAAAATTCACTGGCATTTATCATTGCTTGTGTAAGTGGCGGTAACTCCTGTCCATTTTTAACAAATACGTCGACAATGTCTGGCACCACGTAAGTAAGCAAGCCAACTACAATAATCACGGCAACAATACTTAAAATAACAGGGTAAATGGCGGCCAGTTTTATTTTCTGCTGATTAGTTTGTGATACTTCCATGTGATCGGCTAGTCGTTCTAAAACAGTATCTAAATGCCCAGCGTGTTCGCCAGCCGCCACTGTAGCGCGATAAATTGTTGGGAATGCATAGTCAAAGCTATTAAGCGCGGCTGCTAGGCTATGACCCTCTAAAACTCGAGATCGTATTTCAAGCATTAAAGTTTTTATTCTTTTTTTCTCGGTTTGCTCGGCAGTGGCTTTTAACGCTTCGTCAATTGGAAGGCCTGCTGAAATCAAAGTAGCTAGCTGGCGTGTTAGCAATGACAGATCGGCCACATTAATTTTGCGTTTGAAAAATGTGCTACCACCGCTTTCATTTGACTTACTTTCAATAGGATCAACAGAAACTGGCATCCACTGCTTATCTCTAAGCTGCTGCCTAACTTGTCTGGGACTGTCTGCTTCAATAACGCCTTTTTTTTGCTTACCTAGTGCGTCGATAGCTGTGTAACTAAAAGCGGCCATATTATGCTTTACTCACTCGGAGTATTTCTTCAAGCGTTGTTTCACCACTAATTACACGCATAAACCCATCCTGCTGAATGCTATTGTTAGATTTACGTGCATATTTTTCAAGCTCGATTTCGCTTTTACCCTCATGGATAAGAGATTTCATATGCTCATCTATTTCAATTATCTCGTATATGCCCTGACGTCCTTTATAGCCAGTGCCACTGCATTCTGGGCAACCCTCGGCATGGAATAGAGTTAACTCGCTAGTCGCTTCCAATCCTAGTAGTTGCTTTTCACTTCGGTCTGGCTGATAAGGTTTTTTGCATTCTGGACACAGTGTTCTTACTAATCGCTGAGCGACAACACCAATAAGGCTTGATGCTAATAAAAAAGGTTCGACTCCCATGTCTTGGATTCGGGTTACTGCACCAGCTGCTGTGTTTGTGTGCAGCGTAGACAGGACTAAGTGGCCAGTTAAAGATGCTTGCACGGCAATTTCTACGGTTTCTTTGTCGCGTATCTCACCAATCATAACCACGTCGGGATCTTGTCGAAGAATGGCTCTTAAGCCGCGGGCAAATGTCATATCTACCTTGGTATTTACCTGTGTTTGACCGATTCCAGGCAAGCTGTATTCTACTGGGTCTTCTACTGTCAGAATGTTGCGCGAGGTATTATTTAAGTCGCTTAAGGCGGCGTACAGAGAAGTTGTTTTACCTGAACCAGTGGGGCCAGTTACCAATATGATTCCATGGGGTCTAAAGATGATGTTTTTTAGGCGTTTGAGGTTTTCACCCGCCATTCCAAGTTGGGCTAGATTTAAGCGGCCTGCTTTTTTATCTAATAAGCGCATAACGACACGCTCGCCGTGAGTCGAGGGCATAGTCGAGACTCGTACATCTACTTCTCGACCTGCTACTTTTAGCGCTATACGGCCATCTTGTGGGATGCGGCGTTCGGCGATGTCTAGCTTAGACATGACTTTTATGCGGCTTACTAATAGTGGTGCAAGCGCCCTTCTAGGCTCTAATACTTCTTGTAATACGCCATCAACTCGCGAGCGAACTACAAGACGTTTCTCAAAGGTTTCAATATGTATATCTGAGGCGTTACGCTTAACGGCGTCAGTCAGTATGCCGTTAATTAGTCTGATGATTGGGGCGTCGTCTTCTTGTTCAAGTAGATCTTCGGTTTCCTGGATCATATTAGCCAAGCTTGCTAAGTCCATGTCTTCGCCTAGCTCTTCCATGGCCTCGCGACTATCGGCAGCTTGCTGATATATCCTAGCTAAGTGAGTATCAAAATCAGACTCAGTTGCGGCTTCAAAGCGAATTTTGTCGCCGAGAGTTCTTAAGCATTCTAATTTTGCGCTTAAAGGAGTTTTATCGGTATGCCAAGCCGTAGTAATACCTTCTGCGTTGGTTTCGGCTACAACACCATAACGCTTTGCAAAACCGTAAGGTAATTTCTGCAGTACTTGCTGTTCGTCTACTAAATCCACTTTGCTGAGGTCCATTCTGTATTACTGCGCTATTTACCAAAGTTATTTTATGCAGGTAATGTATCTGCCTAAAGTTATCTTGTTATTGTAATAGCATATTAATTATTATAATGACCACTAGTGTACATAGTAGTTTCATAAAACTGAAACTTGTAACTAGTTTATATAGCAAATTTTAACAAATTATTTTGTTAAAATTTGCTGGGCATAAAAAAACCCAGCAAAAGCTGGGTTTTTTATGCTGAGTTCTAAATATCAACCTTTTACCAATAGATGGTAAAGATTAAAGCTTAGAGTCTAGCTCTGGTATTGCGTCAAACAAATCAGCAACTAGACCGTAGTCAGCTACAGAGAAGATTGGTGCTTCTTCGTCTTTGTTGATCGCAACGATTACTTTAGAATCTTTCATGCCGGCTAGATGCTGGATAGCACCAGAAATACCAACAGCAACATATAAGCTAGGTGCAACAATTTTACCTGTTTGGCCAACTTGCATGTCGTTAGGAACAAATCCAGCGTCAACTGCGGCACGCGATGCGCCTACGGCTGCGCCAAGTTTATCAGCTAACTTGTATAGCATTTCGAAGTTTTCGCCATTCTGCATGCCGCGACCACCTGAGATAACAATCTCAGCACCAGCAAGTTCAGGACGATCTGATTTAGCTAGTTCTTCACCAGCAAACGCAGAGATACCTTTATCAGCAACTGCTGAAATTGATTCTACAGAAGCAGAACCGCCTTCGGCGGCAACAGGGTCGAAACCTGTTGTACGCACTGTCATTACCTTGATTGCATCAGAGGTTTGAACAGTTGCAATTGCATTACCAGCATAAATTGGACGCTGAAAGGTGTCAGCCGAAACGACAGCTGTAATTTCAGAGATCATGTTTACGTCTAAAAGAGCTGCTGTACGTGGTAAGAAGTCTTTACCAGTAGTTGTGGCTGCAGCTAGAATATGGCTGTAACCCTTTCCTAGATCAGCAACTAAATCGCCAACAGTTTCGCCTAATTGGTATTCGTAAGCTGCATCGTCAGCCACTAATACCTTAGAAACGCCAACTGCTTTAGCAGCTGCTTCAGCCACTGCGCCGCAGTTTAGGCCAGCAACTAGAACGTCAACGTCTCCGCCAATTGCAGTTGCCGCAGCAATTGCATTTAGAGTCGCTCCATTCAAAGAAGCGTTATCGTGTTCAGCAATAACTAAAATACTCATTACAGCACCTTCGCTTCAGTTTTAAGTTTATCGATTAGCTCATCTACGCTAGCTACTTTAATACCAGCAGAACGCTCAGCAGGAGCTTCAACTTTAACTAGAGTTTGAGAAGATTTGATTTCCACACCTAAGTCAGCAGGAGACACTACTTCTAGTGGCTTACGCTTAGCTTTCATGATGTTAGGAAGTGATGCGTAACGAGGCTCGTTTAGACGAAGGTCGGTAGTTACAATAGCAGGAAGAGACAAGGCTACAGTACGTAGGCCGCCGTCAATTTCACGAGTAACGTTAACTTTGTCGCCATCGACAGCAACTTCTGAAGCAAATGTACCTTGAGCGTAGCCGGTTAGAGCAGCAAGCATTTGACCAGTTTGGTTGTTGTCGTTATCAATAGACTGCTTGCCTAGGATAACTAGCTGAGGAGCTTCTTTTTCTACGATGGCTTTTAAAGCTTTTGCCACAGAAAGAGATTCTAATTTTTCGTCGGTTTCAATCAAAATACCGCGGTCAGCGCCTAATGCTAGTGCTGTACGGATTTGCTCTTGAGCAACCTTGGGACCAATTGAAACAACAACTATTTCAGTTGCTACGCCTTTTTCTTTTAGGCGTACAGCTTCTTCAACTGCAATTTCACAGAATGGGTTCATAGCCATTTTGACGTTGGTTAAATCAACATCGGTATTATCGGCTTTAACACGTATTTTTACGTTGTAATCAACTACGCGTTTAATAGCAACAAGAACCTTCATAGATTCCCCGTTATGTAGAATGGATTTAAGTAAGTAGACTTGATTTATAAAATGTAAATATGGACCAAGAGCTACTAATTAGCGCCGCATATATTGAACGTAAAACGCCCTAAGGTCAATAATGGCCAGCCATTACAATATGCATCTGTGTATATTTACGTTTCAAGCAAGCAATTCGATCACCTAACGATCAATTATATTCAAACGATCGTTTGAATTCTGCACCATTTATGGGTTATTCTTTAATAACGGCAGTTTTTTTAAGCGCTACTACAATATAAAGATACATGTCGTTTGGTTATAAGCCGCTATATAAGTATAATGCGGCCAAATTTTTAGCTTAACTGACCCAGTCTAAACAGAGTTATTTCTGTAAGATCAGTTATTCATACAGAATATATTTGCCGTATCGGCCAAATTTGATAAACAGCCTAGTTATAAGGCTGACACCCATAAGTTTGAGGAGAGATCAATGGAACGCGAATCAATGGACTATGACGTTGTCATTATTGGCGGCGGACCTTCTGGCCTATCAACAGCCATCCGTTTAAAGCAAATTGCCGAAGAGAAAGGTGAAGAGCTAAGTGTATGCCTAGTTGAAAAAGGAGCAGAAGTTGGTGGGCATATTTTATCTGGGGCTGTTATCGAAGATATCGCCTTACGAGAGCTTTTTCCAAACTACAAAGAACTTGGCGCGCCACTGAATACACCCGTAACTAAGGATGAAGTATATTTCCTAACGGGCGCAGACAAAAGTGTCAAAACTCCAAATTGGATGGTGCCTAAGCCAATGCACAATGATGGCAACTTCATTGTAAGCCTTGCAAATGTTTGTCGCTGGTTGGGCGAGCAAGCTGAAAACCTTGGTGTAGAGATCTACCCTGGTTTTACCGCAGCCGAATACATTGTTGAAGATGGCCAGGTTAAGGGAATTGTTACTGGCGACATGGGTATCAATGAAGCTGGCGAGCACACTGAAAGCTACATGCCAGGCATGGAGCTTCGTGGTAAATACACTGTTTTTGCTGAAGGTTGTCGTGGCCACCTAGGCAAGCAGCTTATTAACGAGTTCAAGTTAGACGAAGGCAAAGATGCACAGCATTACGGCATTGGAATAAAAGAACTTTGGGATATTGATCCAGCTAAGCATCAAGAAGGTTTGGTTGTCCACGGTGCTGGCTGGCCGCTAACTGAGTCTGGTTCTACCGGTGGTTTCTTTTTATACCATACCGAAAATAACCAGGTTGTTGTGGGTTTGATTACTGACCTTTCTTATTCTAACCCGCATGTTAGCCCGTTTGATGAGTTTCAGCGTCTAAAGCAAAACTCTGTTTTGAAGAACACATTAGAAGGCGGTAAGCGCGTTTCTTATGGCGCTCGTGCGATTACTAAGGGCGGCTTGAACAGCTTACCTAAAATGACATTCCCTGGCGGCTTAATTGTTGGTTGTGATGCTGGTACTTTAGATTTCTCAAAAATCAAAGGTACTCATACAGCAATGAAGAGCGGCATGATTGCTGCCGAAGAGATTATCAAAGCCATTGGAACTGGTCGTGCAAATGATGAGATCACTGAATTCACAACGGCTTTCGAAGCTAGCTGGATATACAAAGATCTTAAAAACAGCCGTAACTTTGGTCCGGCTATGCATAAATTCGGTATGCTTGGTGGCGGTGCATTTAACTATATCCACCATAACATATGCCCTATTCCGGTTACCTTTCACGATAAAACACCAGATCATGCAACACTAAAACTGGCTGCAGATAGCAAGAAAATTGCCTACCCTAAACCAGATGGCGTAATCAGTTTTTCTAAGCTTGATTCTGTATTTATTGCCAATGTAAATCATGCTGAAAATCAGCCTTGCCACCTTAAATTAAAAGATGCGAGCATTCCGCTTGAGCAAAATTTACCAATGTACGATGAGCCAGCGCAACGTTACTGTCCTGCCGGTGTTTATGAGATTGTTGAAAATGAAGCGGGCGAGCAACGCTTCCAGATCAATTCTCAAAACTGCGTTCATTGTAAAACTTGTGATATAAAAGACCCTTCTCAAAACATCACCTGGGTAACTCCAGAAGGTGCAGGTGGTCCAAACTATCCTAATATGTAATTCTCTGGTTATATAAAACAATAGTTACAAAAAACAAAAAAGGAGCCTACGGCTCCTTTTTTGTTTGTCTAGTTTAGCTTAGCTTAGCTTAACTGTATGTTTTTTGTTCCACGGGGAACATTGACGGCATATTAACAGCAACTACACTATAAGGTTGTCCAGCTTTATCCTAGTTTGATTTTCTGCCCCTGGCTCTCAATGAAAAAATCATCACCTTCTTTAGAGGCTGTTTCTGCCAACTGATAAAATACAGTTCTGCTTAAACGTGCATACAGGTTATTACGAATAAGTATTTTTGGCGCTTCATGATCATCTACTTCTAGCTGGCAATCAGGCCCCAATGTTACTTCCTCTCCCATATTACTTATAAGCTTAATTGCACCAGCATTATCTTCCATTAGTGCAATCACAAACGGTTGATCCTCGACAGATATTTTCCATTTTTCTACCGGAGTAAGTAAAAAATAATTACCCTCTTCCTTTTTCAAGATTGAACTGAACAAGCGAGACAGTTTTTGGCGTTTAATAACATCACCTTCATGTACCCAGTCGCCATTTGCCTTGATTATCATATCCATATCACCTGACAACTCAGGCGACCATTTATCTATTGGCGGCAGGCTCTCGAGTGGATTTTCAAATCGGCCAAGCTGACTGAATAACGTTGAAAGGCCATCTTTTTGCTTATCACTTTTATTACTCATAATCCGCGCTGCCATTCTTGACGAAGTGGAATTGATCCTGGCTGATAAAGCACTTGATCTATCTGGGCTAGCATTGCCGCTTTATCTTCCCCTAGAGTGCCTTTTAGCGGCAGGTAGTTACTGGCATGATCGCTTCTGAATACAGTATTTTTTAGCTCTAAATTACTAATAAAGTGCTTAAGCTCAAGAAACAAAGCCGTTTGATCCATTAATGACCATTGCGCATCTAATTCTTGCTCAAAGCCCTGCTTAAAGCGGTCTTCACCTGTAGGGAAAGAGACGATTAACGTGGATAGAAAATCTGGCTGACACTCATTCATTAACAGGGCACTATTTAGCGCATGCTGCTCCGAAAACTTAGGGCCGCCTAAACCATTAAGAATCATCACTGAGCTTTTGATGCCCGCCTCTCTAATTTTAATTAAAGCGTCTTTTTGACTTTCATAAGTCTCACCCTTAGATACTGCTTTTAGGACCTGATCATCACCAGATTCACAGCCCACATACAGAATGTCTAAGCCCAGTTTATTTAGCAAAGCTAAGTCTTCAACCGATTTCTTTTTGATATTTCTAGGTAAGCAGTAACTAGAAACACGCTTAACCGTTGGTATGTGTAATTTAACTAAATTTAGAATATTTTCCAATCTGCGGGTCGGTAATACCATAGCATCACCGTCAGCTAGAAATACTTTTTCAAAGGGCACACCTGACTTGGCTGCTTTGATTATATCTTTCTCTACCTGATCCTCACTGGTTGCTCTGAATTTCTTTTGGTCTTGGGTGTACATTTCACAAAAAGTACACTTATTCCATGAGCAGCCATTTGTCACCTGGAGAATTAAAGAGCGCGCCTCACTAGGAGGCCTAAATACGGGTTCAATATATGAAAGCATGTTATTCCAAGGTCAATTTTGAAGTTATTTTCTCATGAGCAGGTACCCTACCGCAAACACCCTTACTATTTATTAATAATAAGCCTTATGGAGTAAAAGGTTTGAGCCATCATGCGTATCGCGCCAAATGCCACAATAAAGTAGAAATTAGCGGCAATAAAAACCTAAAATAAGCGTCTTAAAGTGATAGAATCCCCCGTCGATATTTAGGGGGATCTATGAATCAATACAAAACTGGCCAACGTTACATTAGCTTAGCGGAGCCTGAGCTTGGCCTAGGTATGGTAAGTCAGCTAGAAGGTCGAAAAGTAACCATCGATTACCCCCTTACCGAAGACGCGCGCCTGTACTCTACCGACTCTGCCTCTTTGATTCGTTGTAAATTCAGTATTGGGGATGTTATTCATACCCTCGCAGGGGATGCCTTTCAGATAGCAGACATTGAAGACTCAGATGACATTATCATATATGTATCCAACCAAGATAAAATACTCTCAGAATCTGACATAGCTCCAGACGAAGGTAAAGTCTCTGCGCTTGATCGCTTAAAAGCTGGACAGATTGGCAGTACTAAGTGGTTTAACTTGTACCGTAAATTAACCTCCGCTTACACCGAATTTCAGGGTTCAAAAAGCTATGGCTTTGTAGGACCTAAGATCAATATTATCCCTCATCAATTTGATGTTGCTCAGCAGATTTTGAACATGCCGCTTCCGCGCGCACTTCTCGCTGATGAAGTTGGCCTAGGTAAAACAATCGAAGCAGGATTGGTAATTCACCAGCTTATTGCTAGCGGACGTGCTCAGCGAATTTTAATTTGCACACCGGCATCGCTAGTCAATCAGTGGCTTGTTGAAATGAAGCGAAAGTTTAATCTAGACTGCACATTGGTTGATGACGAATTTTGCGCCGAAGCTCAAGGTGAAAATCCATTTAATCAGATTCAAGTAGCACTGTGTAATTTTGACTGGCTAGCAAGCAGCGAATACTTGGATAAAGCCAGAGAAACAAACTGGGATATGATGGTGATTGATGAAAGCCACCGATTACAGTTTGAGTCTAAGGCGTATAAAACAGCGCTACAACTTTCTAAGATTAGTTCAGGCGTACTGCTATTGACCGCTACACCAGAGCAGCTGGGCATTGAAAGCCACTTTGCTCGATTGCACTTACTGGACCCGTTAAGATTCCCAGAACTGGATCAGTTTTTGGCCGAAGAGCAGCAGTACGGTCTAATTAGTAACCTTGTAGACATTGTTGAATCTGAAGGCTTAGCCGCTTGCCTGCCTGAGCTAGAGAAATTAAACGACGATAAGTTATTGCTATTAGCAGAAGATACTATCGAGAATAATCTTGATGAGTCGAAATTTGTAGACTGGATGGCCGACCGTTACGGTACAGGCCGAATGGTTTACAGAAACACTAGGCGCTCTATTCCTGGATTTCCTATTAGGCATACCGAATTTTATCACCTTAAAGAACTAAGTAACCTAGAGTGGGTTGTCGATTGGGTTGCGCAGCAAGGTGAAAATAAAATTCTAGTGATTTGTAAAACGGCTGATTTAGCTCATGAGATTTCAACCCAAATTCAAAATATTACAGGCATTCCTACTGGTGCATTTCATGAGCACTACTCGTTAGTCGAACGTGATCAGATTGCCGCTCAATTTTCTGTTGATGATGGATTACAAATATTGGTGTGCAGTGAAATTGGCGGCGAAGGCCGAAATTTCCAACATGCTCAGCATTTAGTTTTATTTGATTTACCAGAACACCCAGATCTTGTGGATCAGCGTATTGGTAGGCTTGATAGGATTGGCCAAGGAAGTGATATTTATGTACACATCCCGGTTCAGTCAAAATCTGCAGAAGCTCGATTAGCCGCCCTATTTCATCATGGTTTTGATATGTTTTCACAGCCAAACCCTGCAGCTTCACCTATTTTTGAAGCATACAATTATGAAATAGATGACATGTTAGAAACTGGCGTGAACGCTGAAGCCGTTATAAGACAGTGCCAGCAAGCCAGTATGCAGCTACTTGAAGAGATCGAAGAAGGTCGCGACAAACTACTGGAGCAACACTCATTCTCTAAAGAGCGAGTGGCCCCACTGCTAGATACTATTAACAAAACAGACGCTAATAGCTATGAGCTTGAATCGCTTATCATGAATATTTTTGACAATAGCTATATTGAAAGTGAGCGCACCTCTAATAATAATTTTATTATTAGCCCACAAGAGAACTGCCCATTTACATTCATAAACAGCATAAGAGAAGACCGCTGCACTATCACATTTAACCGTGAGCAAGCTTCAGTGCGTGAAGAACTAGAATTTGTTTCTTGGGACCACCCTTGGATCAAAGGGATGATTGACGATCTTGAGGCATCGGGAAATGCATTTACTTCCTGCTCTATGTTTAACGATCCAAGCCTTAAAAATGGGCAGATACTGGTGGAGTCATTTTTTCAAGTTAAAGCTGAAGGCCCAGGACGTTTAGAGCTTAATCGATATCTTGCACCACAAACTCGTCACTATTTAATTAGTGAAGACTTAAAAAGTATGGGCAAGCAACTTGATTTAGATGAGATGCGCGAGAATCAAGAACGCATTAAAAAAGATTTGGCCGCTGAAGTAACTCAGTTGAAAATGGGTGAAATTACAAATGCCATTTCACTTGCTGAAAAACTTGCTGCACACACAACTCAGGATCAAATAAAAAAGGCAGTATCCTCTTTAACTGAAGCAAGTAAGCAAGAGCTGGCTAGATACAAGTCTTTAGAAATAACGCCTGGAAGTTATCAGTCTGAGGTTGACGAGCTAACTTCTAAAGCCAAAGAATCGATTGTGCTGCTCAACAATGCTAAACCTAAGTTAATGGGTTTATGTATTTGGGTTAACTTTAAAAAATAACTCTTCAGCAACATATTCAATTAAGATTTAGTTAATTGTTACGCATAAAAAAACGGAGCTCATGCTCCGTTTTTTTATGTGTTATAAATTAATATTTATGTAGGCATTGTTAACGCTTTTTTAGAAACAATCACGCCATTATTATCCGCATAGATAAAGTCACCTGGATTGATTTGTACACCAGCAAACTTTACAGGTACGTTAATTTCGCCAATGCCTTTTTTCTCAGTTTTTCTTGGGTGAACCGCTAGTGCTTGAACGCCTAGATCAGTTTCCATAATTACATCGATATCGCGAATACAGCCAAATATAACAAAGCCTTCCCAACCGTTTTTGGCTGCTTTTTCTGCCAGCATATCGCCAAGCAAAGCATTACGCATAGAGCCGCCGCCATCAACTACCATGACCTTTCCGGCACCAGGTTTATCCACATTTTCTTTTACTAGAGAGTTATCTTCATGACATTTAATAGTCACAACTTCGCCGCCAAATGATTCTTTGCCACCATAATTATTGAATATAGGATCTAGAACCTCTACCTCTGGATATTCATCACAAAGATCTGGAGTTATGTAGTTAGTCATGTTGATTGTTTCCTTTTAAAGATTGAATCCAGTGAATTATTTTTGGCCAAACGTCGGCTTCTGCATGCTTACCAATAACCATATCCACATGGCCAAAATTATGGCTCATACCATTTTTTTTGCTTAGCTCATAAAATTCAGCATCATCATCTATGGCGATCGCCAACTTTTTACAATGCCTAGCTGGATCACCTGTATCGCGATAACCAGCAAAAGCTAAAACGGGAATATTTATGTCTTTTAATTTTTGCCAATACTTAACACCAGATCGACTTTTCCAACCATAGAACCATCCGGCTTGTCTTACAAACTCCTTGGCTAGTCCAAGTGGCTCATGCTCAGGCCCTAAACTTGATTTTATAATAGGCTTTTTGATCGCCAAAATAATTCTTGTAATCAGTCTAACGAACGGAATTCTCAATAGCACTGGAAATCTAGAAACTTGCGAGCCTATGAGGATTAACCCAAGGTTATCCTCAACCGCTAAATGACCTCCAGCAATTGACGTCGCAATAGTAACGCCACCCAAGGAGTGCCCTAGCCATATAGGCTTTTGCTTGGTTTGCTCGGTAACAAAAGCTTGTGCGGCGGGTAAATCAAATTCGGCGTACGCTTCAACGTTATTAAGCTTGTATTGATCGTTCTGAGGGCTATCGCCATGCCCTCTTAGCTCTAACATCCAAGGGTCTAAGTTGTGCTCTAATAAATGCCTTGCTAAGCCTTTTCCTTTTGATGAAAACCAAAAGCCGCGATTAGTAAAACTGCCGTGAACAAGTATCACGGGCTGACCTTTTCGTTCAGTGTTGGACTTGTAATAACCAAGTCGCGTTAGGGCAAACTGGACCGTTTTATCACTTGTGCGGTTTGGCTTTAATAAGTAAGTGTCTTCAATGAATTCATCTGCGACAACTTCGGCTCTCATGAGTGATACTGGAAATAATTCACTACTACTTTTCATACGCTCACTTTTATTGAGATTTATCGGCTAAATAAAACCATGTGTCCAGAACAGAGTCTGGATTTAAAGATATGGTTTCTACGCCTTCACTAACAATCCATTGTGCAAAATCTGGGTGATCACTTGGACCTTGACCACATATACCAATATATTTATTTTGTTTTTTACAGGCTGTAATCGCCATATGCAACAAAATTTTAATCGCTTCATTTCGCTCGTCAAATAAATGTGCAATTACTCCTGAATCCCTATCAAGCCCCAGCGTCAATTGGGTTAGATCGTTTGACCCAATTGAGAAGCCGTCAAAATACTCAAGAAACTTATCAGCTAGTAAAGCGTTTGCTGGTAACTCGCACATCATGATAATACGCAGCCCGTTCTCACCTCTTTTTAAGCCATTCTCACCAAGTAATTCTACTACTTGTTTAGCCTCGCCTAAGGTGCGAACAAAAGGCACCATGAGCTCAATATTGGTGAACCCCATTTCATTTCGAACTCTTTTTATGGCGCGACACTCAAGCTCAAAACAATCACGGAATGACTTACTTATATAGCGAGCAGCACCACGGAAACCTAGCATTGGGTTTTCTTCAGTGGGCTCATAAAGCCGACCACCAATTAGGTTGGCGTATTCATTGGACTTAAAATCTGAAAGCCTAACGATTACTTTCTTAGGTGCAAAAGCAGCGGCTAAAGTACTAATACCCTCGGCAAGTTTGTCCACATAAAAATCTACCGCTGAAGGGTAGCCCGATATACGTCTTTTAACCGTAGAAGAAACTTCGGGCGGAAGATCGTCAAAGTTAATAATAGCCTTTGGATGTATACCAATCATTCTGTTAATAATGAATTCTAATCTAGCCAGTCCAACTCCTGAATTAGGCAGAGATTGAAAGTCAAAGGCACGATCTGGATTACCAATGTTCATCATAATATCCACAGGAATCTTTGGCATATTTCCCACAGAACTAGTTTTATGCTCAAAATTTAGTGCGCCATCATATATAAAACCAGTGTCACCTTCGGCACAAGAAACCGTAACATGCTGGCCTTCAGTTAAAACTCGCGTAGCGTCTGCACAACCTACCACTGCAGGTATACCTAACTCTCTAGCTATAATGGCAGCATGACAGGTACGCCCTCCTCTATTTGTCACAATAGCGCTGGCTTTTTTCATTATTGGCTCCCAGTCGGGATCCGTCATGTCGGCGACCAAGATATCACCTTCGTTTATATCTGACATATTTGACGAGTGACTCAGTATTTTAACTGGCCCCTTGCCTATGCGATGCCCAACTGAACGGCCTTCACATAAAACTTGCCCGGTCTCGTTTAATATATATCGCTCTAGAACACTTCTTTTGAGATTAGATTTAACAGTTTCTGGTCGGGCTTGTACCACATAAATTTCTCCAGAAACGCCGTCTATTGCCCATTCGATATCCATTGCTTTTTTATAATGGTCTTCAATTTTCAATGCTATTACGGCTAGCTGCTGGACTTGATTATCGTCAATACTAAAGGTTAGACGCTCTGCGCGGTCAACGCGCAAAGTAGTCACACTTTCATCGGTATCAGGATCTTCGCTGTAGGTCATTTTGACAGTTTTAGCGCCAAGATTTTTACGCAATATTGCAGGCTTACCCGCTCTTAACAGTGGCTTGTAAACATAGAACTCATCAGGGTTTACCGCCCCTTGTACAATAGTTTCACCCAAGCCAAATGCACTGGTGATAAACACGACCTGATCAAAGCCAGATTCTGTATCAATGGTAAACATAACTCCTGACTGGGCAAGGTCGCTGCGTACCATCTGCTGAATACCAACAGAGAGCAAAGCACCTTCATGGGAGAACCCCTGGTGAACACGATAACTTATAGCGCGCTCATTATATAAGGAAGCATAAACATGTTTGATGGCATCTAATGTTTCGCTTTCACCTTTTATATTAAGCAAGCTTTCTTGCTGGCCAGCAAAAGAGGCATCTACTAGATCTTCGGTTGTGGCCGATGATCGAATGGCGAGCGACATTTCGGGGTCTTCTTTGTATAAAGTTTTTAATGCAGATTTAATTTGTTCGACAATTACAGCAGGAATTTGACCGGCTACAACCAAAGCTTTAATTGTATTTGAGGCCTCTGCAAGATCGTCAAGGTTATCTGAATTTAAATCCGCAAGTATGCTGGCTATTTTTCGCTCAATTTTATTCTCTGCTAAAAATAACTTAAAGGCAGCTGTAGTAAGCGCAAAACCTTTAGGTACCTTTACGCCACTCTTGGATAGATTGCTAATCATCTCACCAAGTGAAGCATTTTTGCCGCCAACTTCATTAATGTCTGACATTGCAAGACTATCAAACCAACTAATGTAATTACTCAAAGTCATCTCCAAATGAACAAAATCCGCCAATAGGTTATATTACTCTAATTCTAGTTTGTTATCGAAAGGTTGTTAGTTAAATATGAAGCGTAGAGCATTCTTTATTTCAGATGGTACTGGTATTACAGCAGAGACCTTAGGCCATAGCTTACTTGCTCAGTTTGAGAGTATAGAATTTGAACAAGTTACACTGCCCTATGTTGATACGACTGAAAAAGCGGCGGAAGTGGTTACAAGGTTAAATAAGATAGAAGCCAAAACTGGACATAAGCCTATTGTATTTGACACCATTGTAAATCAAGAAATTAGGGATGTAATTTCACGGGCAAATGCTTTTAAGGTAGATATATTTGCAACTTTTTTATCCCCACTAGAAACAGAGCTAAATATGGCTTCAAGTTATACGGTAGGTAAATCACACGCCGGGGGTAATGATGCAGGCTATATGTCGAGAATAGATGCAGTAAACTTTGCACTAGATAATGACGACGGATCTAAAATTAAGCATTATGATAAAGCTGACATTATTCTTGTGGGTGTATCTAGGTCAGGAAAAACACCCACGTGTTTATATCTTGCACTGCAATTTGGCATTAAGGCCGCCAACTACCCATTAACCGAAGAAGACCTGCAGAACTTCTCTTTGCCGGATGTATTAAAACCACACAAGCATAAGATTTTTGGTTTGACTATCGACCCAGAAAGGTTGGCTGCCATTCGAAATGAGAGGAAAGCTAACAGCCGCTATGCTTCACTAGCTCAGTGTTATTATGAAACAGAAGAGGTTGAGCACTTATATCAGCAGGAGCAAATATCGTTTTTAAGCACCACTGATTTATCGGTAGAAGAAATCTCTACAAAAATCATGCAAAAAGCAAAAATTAAAAGAAAGGTATAATGTTGATGCCTAAGCTAATAGCTAAGGACTAATTAGTATTTTGCCTAAATTACCCACGGTGACGTTTTGGTCACCGGTTTCAACAACACCCGAGAGCGGGCTAGGCTGAAGCAGTAAGTAGAGTGCATCAGCAGGCACGTTGACACTGCCCGATATATTCCCATAAGAAGACCAGCTCTCTGGTGTTAGCTCAGAAAAGGCATCTACAATCTGCTCCCCACCTATGTATGACTTATTTAAGAATGTAATAGCAGGTAACGAGATTTTACCACTGGTAATGAATGCCTTAAGTGACAATTTCTTTAAGGGGGTATCTAATTCCACAAGAATATAATCTGAATTAGATTCTTCATTTAATATGTAACGATCCTCAAGTCGTATAACCGTTGAAATAATGTCCGACAGAAATATTTCTTTTGCTTCCCGAAAAATCCTAAGATCTCTGGTGTACTCAAAAGATGAATTAATGGATGACAGAACTTTAGATTTCTCAGTATCAGACACTAAATCCAACTCTTGAATCATTTGCTGGCCATCTTGGTTCCAGCTAAAAAGCTTCTTACCCCTAAGTTTATTATCTACCTCGGTAGCCGGAGTGAAATCTGCGGTATCAATAGCCATATTGATTGGCATGGCTTTGTATTTGGGTATGCTTTTGATGGCTGGCGCAACTTCATCTGGCGCGTTAGCTAACTGACTCAATGGCTTGTTTTGCTTGCTGGCCTCAGTTTTCTCTTCAGTAGGTGGAGCGGAAGGATTTTGAGGTTTAGATTTCCGTTGCTCGGTCCGCAATTGCCCCCTCTCATCTACCCAGGTATAAAACTCGCCATTTTGGTTTTGGCTTGAATAATTAGCACAGGCCACCAGTGAAAAAAGCAATACCGAAAGAGTCAGTCTTATTGAGGCCTTACCCATTTAAAACTTAGTCCTAAAGGTAATGCCGGCCGCCGCAACGGTTAGCTTGGTTTTTACATCTATTCCCGGGTATGGGTTGGCCACTAAGCATGTTAAGCAATCTGTATTTAACGCTTCACTTTCCCCCGCAGGAATATCCTCTTCGCTTTTCATGAATGAAAAAGAAACATCCACTACTGTATCAAGATCCCATCGATAACCAAAACCTATACCATATAGTGGAGCAAACCCCAGTGGCGCCATAATATTACGTTTATTATCAGGTATCGAAGTTTGCCGAGGCTCATAACCTAATCTAAATTTTAGGCGAGAACTTAATGTATATTCCATACCAAAGCCATAACTCCAAACACTTTTATAATTCATAAATTGTCGAAGTGTCGTAGGTGTCACTTCTGTGGGAGCTAGTATTTTTGCAGCATTCAAAAAATCTAACTGGCGATCAAATTGAAACAAAAAACTGTCCCACTCATCATAGTCGGTCCAACCAGCATCAACATTAAATTGTATTTTATCAAACAGTTTTAATTTTATACCTGTTTGAAAATGCTGTGGGTAAGTAAACTCGGTAGAAACATAACCAGTTTCTCTACTAACCCCAGTAGGCAATTGAAACATCGCGCTTATTATTGCGCCAAATAAAGACCCCCTGAAGCCACTGAAAAAACCAGAAAAGTTTCTCGAATAGTCCATAGTGAACTCACCTGTCAAAGTGCTTTTAGACTCACTCTGATACGAAGCTCCCCAGGCGAACCAATCTTCAGGCTCCCAAAGTATCCCAAGATTATATGAGGTGGCCATACTAGTATCCAGTGCCATGCTGAGTGTACCAATATCTTTATAAGGACCTACCAAACCACCGCACAGAGCAATAAATGGCACCAAGGGATCATCACCTTTACCTCCTTCTTCACAGCCAAATGCTTCTTGTAACATTTCTGCGGCCGCCAACATGATATTTACACCACGCGCATCTTGCTCAATTGCAAGAGCTTGGTGAGAAAGCAAAAAACCGGCTCCAATAGATAGCTCATCATTTACTTTGTAACCAAAAGAAGGCGAAAGATAAGTGATTCGCTGCAGTGCAACTTGCTTGGCTTGGTATCTGCCAGGGTTATCGGCACCCTCTTTAACAAATCCAGCTACCATGGGTAAATAAGTGGCAGTAGCAAATGTAAATTTTGATCCTGGTGGATTAATTGATACACCAATGCTTGGCACTGTTGCTACGGGCAAATGAAGCGGAAATATTCCCACTCCAGGTATATACAAGCCAGGAATTGCTTCGCTTTCTTGACCAATGACAGGGTCATCTTCAAAATTTAATAGCTCATCGTCGCCGTTATAGCCTTTCTGAAGATTAAAAGTAGCGGAAGATTTTAGTACTACATTCAATATACCAATGCCAACTTGCCTACCCTCTAATCGAGTTAAGCCCGCAGGGTTATAGTGGATAGACATCAATCCTGGAGGATCGGCAGTCACTGCGTTACCAAGTGATAGCGCCTTAGGGTCTAGTAACATTGACTGCCCTAATTGGGCAAAGCTGTTTGCGCTAAGGCATACCAGTAAAATGTAAAAAATTAATCTCATGACGGCCCTTACGATGACTTAGCTTTTAAGCCATTGATATCAATAGGCATCGACAGAGATAAAATAATATCTGGCGCGTCATCGGTCATACCAAATCCAGCGCTTACATTGGTAATTGTTTTAGGCGAAACTCGAATACCTAACCCCATATTAAAAACACCTGACATGGAAGCTGAGCTTTGAGACTCACTAAAAGTGCCGGTACTATTTCTAAAGGTATAAGTGGTTTTGTCGGCATAGCTAGTTTGTATCGAGATACTTAATGATACATCGTAAGAAAGTGAGTAAGCGAAGCCTCCAGAAAATGACAGAGACAAACCTGGTTTTACTTCGGTTAATAATGCACCTGACCTAACTTGGTTTATATCTTTTTCTGGTATTCCGTAGGTAATATTACCAGATCCAAATAGCATCACCGGATCAATAACCTTCGACATTGAAAGTCCACCTGAAAGAGAATAAAAGCCACTACCTGTAGAAAGCCTTTTACCTGAAATAGTCCTAAAAGGACTGTCACCCGTTTTGGTTTTAAATGAGCCATTGAATGTTTTGGTTGTTTCACCAGGAACATAGGCGTAGGGCTGGTACCTTGCGCTGATAGAAATATCCCCAAGACCAGAGCCGCTTAATGAATCTGTTGAGTCATACTTTGCAGTTAGCGGCACTAATACGCCAATGGTTAAATTGTTCTCATAGCCAAAATCAAACGCAAAGTTATTTGAAAGTGTGTGTACAGATGAAGGATTAACATTGAACGAGGTTAGGTTTCCCGCAGTAAAACCTGCCTGTATTCGCTGATCAGCTGCATAGCTATAGCTCATGCTGTAACTGAGAGAGGTTTCACCCTTAGGCATTAGCGAGTAGTTATTTTCGGTTGCTTCAAAAACCTCTTCTAGGCTCTTTTCTTGTGATACATCGGAGTCTTTTTTAGAAAGTGCGTCTCTAGCATTCGATACATCGCTTGCATTAACGCAAGGAGATATAATTAATAAAGCCATTAAAATTCGATAAATCATTTAAAAATACTCATTTTCTTTTAAATCTCAATGTTTTCGTAACTGTCGTAGGCGACAACACGGTATTAACCTTAGTCTTGTCAAAGCCAACCACGCCTTCAACAAATATCAAATCGTCAGCTGAGCTAGATAGGTCATCACCATTTTCCCAATAAGCGTTGTTTTTACTGCGACTTAATGCGTTTGTAATATCCCGCGGCTCACCCATGTGCTCAGTAGGAAATGCACCTCTAAAGTCACGATATGCTAACTTGGTAAATGTACGTTCATCGATCACGCGCAAGTCGGCATTTCTTAACTCCAACCCGCCAACAGGTTTATGACCATTTGGAAAAACTATAAATAATACGTTTCGATCCCAGACTTCCAAAAAGCGCGACATGGTGAAACTTATATTCCCCAATGCTGGGTCGGCTATATATACATGTCCGTTCTTTACGGCTCGAATAACAATAAAATGCTTAAAACCAGCATATTCAATCGGCGCAATTGCAGGATGATCTAACTTTATTAAGTCTTCTTCCGCTGCACGGAATCCACCAGATGGATGGCCCAATGCTGTAACTAATCGCTTCATGTCCAGCAAGGAAAAGCCCCTGCGCTCGGCTATTTTTTCAGCATCGCCAAATTGAAGAAGCCCTTCCATAACCTGCCTCTCAGTAAAGTTACGGCCTAGGTAGAAATCTAGAAGTGTTGTTAATGCAGCTGAGCCACAACTGTAGTCATATGCTTGCCTTACAACATTATTAAAACGAAGCTCACTTAATGGCTCGACAACTTGTTTGAGGCGCACTTGATTATCACCAAATCCTGTTTGAAAGTGCACAATGCCTTTAGGCTGTGGGGTCACTTCAAGGAATTCAGTCAGCAATGTATAGCTAAAGATAGATGCGAGTAAGAACACGATCATAAAATCGTTATGCCGCCTTTTTATTTTTATTTTTATATTAAGGTTACGCATTGTTACACTAATTGGCAGTCCTCGCCACAAGAGGCGGTAACAGGGGAACAACAAAAGTAGCTTTAATTGTTATTTTTTGATTGCTTTGGATAATTTATCGAACAAGCGTTCTACTTTGATAGCCATATTTACTATCACAACAAAAAATTCCATTCACAGACAAGGCTTTAGGCGTTAAAATGCATTGAAATCAATAGGTCAAAAATGAATTTTGTAACCAAGCCTCTTCCTTACCGACTAAATACTGACACCTTACTTGATACGATTAGACCTCTTGGTCATTTGGTCGCATTAGAGAGTGCCAACCCTAATCATGAAGGTGGGCAATGGAGTATAATCGCTGCTGGCCCTGTAAACACAATTTCTGAAACTGCTTTTAATAGCATATCGGAAAATGAGATCGAAAATCTCATAAAGCAGTTACCAGTAGAAGAAAGTGAGTTGCCATTTATTGGCGGAGTCATTGGTCATGCAACTTATGGCTTTGTACAAGACAACACAATCAAAAACGATCATTGCGCGCTCTTATCACATGAAGATAAAGTCTCAAAAATTACCGCATCATTATATACTTGGGCCTACTTACTCGACCACAAGAATAAAAAAGCGTATCTCGCTTACTGGACAGAAATTAGCCAGATAGAAATCAATACTCTGGTTGATTTTTACCACGCTGAACACCGGCAAGCTGAAGACTTTACTATGAAATCTAAGTTTTCAGCTGCTTGGTCTCGGCAAGATTACCTAAAAAAATTCAATGTCATTCAAGATTATATAAAATCGGGAGATGCCTACCAGGTAAATCTTACTCAAAATTTTTCTGGTGATTATTCTGGTTCAGCTCTAAGCGCATATTTCAAATTAAAAGCTCAAAGTAATTCGCCATACCTGACTTATTATGAATCTGAAAATTTTGTACTAGCCAGTGCATCTCCAGAGCTATTCATACAATGCAATAACAGTACGGTAACTACAAAACCTATTAAAGGCACCATGCCACGTGCAGCGGATAGCGGCTTAGATCTTGTCAATATGACAAAACTCAAGGCCAGTAAAAAAGATATGGCTGAAAACCTCATGATTACCGACCTACTAAGAAATGACTTAAGTATTACCTGTCGCAATACAAGTACGCCAAAACTATTTGAGCTGGAATCTTTTGAAACAGTTCATCATCTTGTATCGACAATTACAGCAGAAAAACCTGCTGAAATCAGTCCACTCGCTGTGTTTAAATCATGCTTTCCAGGAGGCTCAATTACTGGCGCACCGAAAAAAAGAGCAATGGAAATTATCAATGAGCTTGAAGACTTTTCTCGTGATTTTTATTGCGGAAGTAGCTTTTATTATTCGGCGAATAGAAATTTCAACTCTAATATTCTTATTAGAAGCTTTGTTTTTAAGGATGGCGAGGTGAATTGTTGGGCTGGTGGCGGTATAACTATAGACTCTGAATGGGAGTCTGAATACCAAGAAAGCTTAGATAAAATATCCAAGCTAATGCAAGCGTTGGAAGGCTGATTAAATTTATAAAAAAGCCCAGAAATTAACTGGGCTTTTTTAATTTAAATAATAAGCTCAAACAATTAATCTAAGGTCAACTCGCGATCACTCACCTTCAAAAACTCTAACTTAAGTTCGTCATATTCATGAACTGCTGGAAACTGTGGGAACTCATTAATCACATTCTGTGGTGATTTAAATAAGATACCGGCATCTGCCTCTGCCAACATAGTAGTGTCATTATATGAGTCACCGGCCGCGATGCAGCGGAAGTTCAAACCATGAAAAGCTTTTATACATTGACGCTTAGGGTCAACTTGGCGAAGCTTATAATCAGTAATGTAGCCTTCCTCACTCACTTCTAATTTGTGACAAAGAAGTGTCGGAAAACCAAGCTGAGCCATTAATGGCTTTGCAAACTCGTAAAATGTATCTGACAAAATAACAACCTGAAAGCGCTCACGCAGCCAGTCGATAAACTCAACTGCACCATCAAGAGGTTTTAAAGTTGCAATAACCTCTTGAATGTCTTCAAGCTTTAAGTTGTTTTCCTTTAATATGCGTAAACGCTGCTTCATTAAAACATTGTAATCCGGAATATCTCTGGTGGTAGCTTTTAACTCTTCGATACCCGTTTTGTTGGCAAACTCAATCCAAATTTCTGGGATTAATACTCCCTCAAGGTCAAGACACGCTAATTCCACAATCAACTCCGGTAATAGATAAATATTGCGCGCTACTTTATCTTTTAATAGCTTTATATTCAATGCGAATAAAGCTCTTTCTTATGAGCGCTGGCTATTAATCTATGCATAACAATTATTATAGATAAGCTAAAATCTCTGCTATTGTGCGATTAATTAAAAAAGCATGGAAAGTAAAAATGTCTTATACAGATGTAAATATAGAGGAACTTGATCAAGAATTAAGCAAGTTGCAGCCTAAGCAAATTGTAAAGGCAGCATTGGAAAAATTTGAAAACATAGCCATTTCATTTAGCGGCGCTGAAGACGTTGTTCTTATTGATCTAGCATTAAAATTTAACAAACAAGTGAGTGTATTTAGCCTTGATACTGGCCGACTGCATGCCGAAACTTATGAGTTTATAGAAAAGGTAAGAAAGCATTACGGTATTAATATCGAGCTTATTTCCCCGAATGCTCCAGAGCTAGAAGCTTTTGTGAAGGATAAAGGTTTGTTTAGCTTTTATGATGACGGGCATAGCGAGTGCTGTGCAATACGTAAAATCAATCCTCTTAAACGTAAACTTAAAGAGTACGATGCTTGGATTACGGGCCAAAGAAAAGATCAAAGCCCAGGAACAAGAGATGCAATACCTACTTTTCAAAAAGATACTTTTCAGGGGTTGAGTGGCGATTTATATAAATTTAACCCTCTTGCGAACTGGTCTTCTGAGGATGTTTGGAATTACATTAAAATGTTTGATGTACCTTATAACGATCTACACACAAAGGGCTTCACAAGTATTGGCTGCCAGCCATGCACGCGCGCAATACTGCCAAATCAACATGAACGCGAGGGTCGTTGGTGGTGGGAGAATGAAGGTGGAAAAGAATGCGGATTACACGGTTCAAATTTGATCGCTAAAAAGTAATACTAGATTACGCTAGGCACTTGCCTAGCGTAATCTTTATAATTACTTGATCTGACAGATCCTACTTGTGAGGCAGCTCGATATTGCTAAACATTTCCTCAAGTTCCGACTTACTATGGCATTGCGCAGCCTTTTCAATGGTCGCCTTAGTAAGATGCGGCGCAAATCGAGCAATAAAATCATACATAAACCCACGCAAGAATGTGCCCTTCCTAAACCCTATTTTAGTAATACTGTCATCAAACAAGTGACTTGCATCAATAGCGACTAAATCGCTGTCTTTATCGGGGTCGATCGACATCGTTGCGACTATACCCACGCCTAATCCAAGCCTTACATATGTTTTTATTACATCAGCATCAGCCGCAGTAAATACAACCCTAGGTGTTAACCCTTTGTTTTTGAATGCCTCATCTAAGCGAGAGCGTCCAGTAAAGCCAAATACATAGGTAACCAATGGAAAGGTAGCAACCTCTTCAAGGGTTGGTTGAGACCTTTGCGCTAAGGGGTGTGACTTAGGTACTAAGATACTTCTATTCCATCGATAGCAGGGCATCATAATTAGGTCGTTGTAATGATCCATGGCTTCCGTGGCAATAGCAAAATCTACCGTGCCGTTAGCCGCCATTTCTGCTATTTGGGTGGGAGTCCCCTGATGCATATGAAGAGCGACGTCTGGAAATTGGCCGATAAAGTCTTGAATAATACTTGGTAGAGCATATCTGGCTTGCGTATGAGTGGTCGCCAAAGATAAATTACCCTTATTTTCATTACTAAATTCTTGTGCAACCTGCTTTATGCTCTCAACTTTTCTTAATATTTCACCTGAAACTTTGAGGATAGCCTCTCCAGCTGGCGTTACACGGGTAAGATGCTTGCCACTTCGAGCGAATATTTCCACCCCAAGTTCGTCTTCCAGAAGACGAATCTGTTTGCTGATACCGGGCTGAGAGGTATACAGGACCTGAGCTGTTGCTGAAACGTTAAGGTCGTGATGCGCCACTTCCCATATGTAACGCAGTTGCTGTAGCTTCATAAGCCCTCCAGGCCTAGCCGAACCTTGTTAAAAAGGTTATAAAAATAGAATTAAATATTCTTTTCCAGAATAGTAGTAAACAGATAAATTTACCAGCCTAACCATTCTCTCATCTTACGTTATAAGCATAGACTATATTCATGGAATTTTTCATATATGCAATTTCGGGAGCTTTTGTCGGCATCGTTGTCGGCTTAACCGGAATTGGCGGCGGCTCTTTAATGACGCCGCTTTTACTATTATTTGGTATCCCACCGCACATTGCAGTGGGTACAGACCTTCTTTACGCCGCAATTACCAAGGCAAGCGGCGTAGTCTCGCATCAAAAGCGTGGCACCATAAACTGGTCGATTGTATCTGTCATGGCTTTGGGCAGTATTCCTAGTGCCATAGTAACCGGTATTCTATTAAGCTACTTTTTCGTAGACTATAAAGAATACACGGGTGTTATTACTACGGCACTGGGTGTGATGCTGGTTTTAACAGCCTCTTTACTTATATTTAGAAAGAAAATCCAGTTGTACTCTAATCGTCAGGCCGATCTATCCTCAAAAAGCTGGATGCAATCCAATAAAACAGCGATCACCCTAGTCATGGGTGTTATTCTTGGCTTTTTGGTTACCTTGTCATCTGTAGGCGCTGGCGCCATTGGCACAGCAATCTTGTTAGTGCTCTACCCTAAATTAAAATCTATGAATATTGTCGGTACCGATATCGCTCATGCGGTCCCCCTCACACTTATAGCGGGACTTGTTCATCTTGGGCTTGGGAACGTAGACTACAGCTTGTTATTGGCCCTATTGGTAGGCTCTATCCCTGCAGTCCACCTAGGCACTAAAATAGGCACTAAAATTCCAGAAGATATTTTAAGGCATGCTCTTGCTTTAATCCTGCTAACTTTAGGGGTCAAATACATCTTTTTCTAAATCGTTTAGCCATGTACCAGCAAACTATTTATTTTGCAGCACCAAAGCCTTAATGTTGCGATCTTTAAAGATCATTAAGGCTTACCATTGGTATCATATATATGGGTATGTTTGATAACTGAAGTACCTTAGTAACGACAGATCCCATTAGCCCTCCATTATAAGCATGCTGACCATGACTTCCTAAAACCACTATGTCACTAGACCGCAACTTGGCCTGCTCAATGATTCTCTCAGCCGGCGAACCTACTTCAACTATAACTTCAGATAAATTAATTAGATTTAAATAGTCAGCATAATCAGAATTTAATGTATCTAAAACCTGCATCCTTATTCTATCTACTACCTGCGGTAGACCCTTATTACGCAAATGCTTTCTTTCTTTTTCAGGCATATAGGTATTTATAATTGACTCTGCAAACACCCCCATGGGCTCAATCACGTGCAATACATCTACTTTAGCCCCTGTGGTTTGTGCAAGTATCGCTACCTGTTTCATAATATAGGGCCCGTAAAGCCCCAGATCTGTGGCATACAAAATTCGTTTTATCATGGCTACTGCATTCCGCCAAATGAACTTTAAGCATAGCAGCTGAAATTTATGTCTATACTAAATTTATATATTTGATGAGGAGGTACCAATGAGCGATAAAATGTTAAGCCTGTCAGAGGCTTGTGAAGTGCTAGGAGTGTCGGAGACGACCTTAAAAAGGCAAGCGAGAGAACATCTTGTTAAAAGTGTTAAGACGGGAGATTCCTTTCAGTTTCCAGAGCCTGACCTTCTGAAGTACAAAGAAATTAATGATCGATTTAAGAAATGACAACTAATGGCTTGCTTTAGCAGGCCTTTTTACATTTTTTTAACCATTCGCCGCAAGTATCCCTTTAAAAGCCCCCGCTAAGTGCACTATGATAGGTGTTTACTATTGTCATTGGTTTGGGAATAAAAACACCATGTCAGATAAGCGCGTTGAAGACTTAAATATTGTTAGTACACAGGCACTTATAACGCCTGAGCAAATAAAAGCTGAACTACCAATCACGGACAAAGCAGTAAATACTGTGGAGACTGGTCGTGAAATAATTCGAAATATCTTAGATAGAAAGGATCACCGCTTATTTATGGTGATTGGTCCCTGCTCTATTCACGATGTAAAAGCGGCGAAAGAATATGCCAATAGACTTTTAGCCCTTGCAGAAGAAGTAAGCGACACTATTGTTTTAGTGATGCGCGTTTACTTTGAAAAGCCTCGTACCACCGTGGGCTGGAAGGGTTTAATTAATGACCCTTACTTAAACGATACATTCAAAATTGAAGACGGCCTAAAAATTAGCCGTCAATTACTTATCGACCTTTCTGAAATGGGATTACCGCTTTCTACTGAAGCTTTAGACCCAATATCACCTCAATACCTACAAGACCTAATTAGCTGGTCAGCTATTGGAGCTCGCACAACTGAAAGCCAGACTCACCGTGAGATGGCCAGTGGCCTTTCATCTTCTGTAGGCTTTAAAAACGGTACTGATGGCAGCCTAACAGTAGCAATTAACGCTTTACAGTCAGTTGCTAACCCTCACCGCTTTTTGGGTATAAATGGCGACGGACAGGTTTCTGTTGTTAAGACAAAAGGAAACCCATACGGCCATGTTGTACTTCGTGGTGGTGGTGGCAAACCAAATTATGACTCGGTTAGCGTAGCCTTATGTGAGCAAGAGATTGAAAAGTCAGGCATACCTAATAATATTATGGTTGATTGCAGTCACGCCAACTCAAATAAAGATCCCGCTCTTCAGCCTTTGGTAATGGATAACGTAGCCAACCAAATTCTTGAGGGCAATCGATCTATCATCGGCTTGATGGTTGAATCTCACCTTAAGTTTGGCGCTCAGAGCATTCCTGCTAATTTGGATGACCTTGTTTACGGCCAATCTGTGACAGACGGTTGTATTTCTTGGGAGCAAACAGAAGTCGCTGTGCGCAGCATGAGAGACAAACTTAAAGATATTCTGCCAAAACGTTAAAAAAAGAAGGGTTGCTAAGGCAACCCTTTTTTATTTTGTGATAGAATCCCGCCTTTCAAAAATACTGAGTATATAAAATGACCCAGGCAAAAGTCGGCATTATCATGGGCTCCACTTCAGATTGGAGCACAATGGCAAAAGCAGAAGAAGTTTTAATCAAACTTGGTGTGCCTTACGAAGTTAAGGTTGTATCTGCCCACCGCACTCCTGACTTGCTATTCGAATATGCTGAAACTGCTGCTGATCGGGGTCTGCAAGTAATTATTGGTGGTGCTGGTGGTGCTGCTCACTTGCCAGGTATGATCGCTTCTAAGCCTCACGTTCCTGTTTTTGGTGTACCAGTTCAAAGTAAAGCCTTAAACGGCATTGACTCATTACTTTCAATTGCGCAAATGCCAGCGGGTATTGCGGTTGGTACTCTGGCTATCGGCCCGGCAGGCGCATCCAACGCAGGATTGCTTGCTGCTCAGGTTGTAGCTTTGCAGGATGAAGATGTGAGAGCTAAATTAATAGCATTCAGAGCCGCGCAAACTGAAAAAGTATTATCAATCCCTGATCCAAGAGATGCATAAATGACAACAAAACGTGTTGGTGTAATTGGTTCAGGCCAGCTTGGCCGAATGATGGCCTTGGCCGGAACTCCTTTGGATGTTGAGTTTGTCTTCTATGATGAAGCATTGAATTCTCCTAGCTCTTATTTGGGTAAAACCATTCAGCCAAGCGGAGTAAATTCTCTAGAAGGATTTTTAGCATGTGTTGATGTAATTACCTACGAAAGCGAAAACACCGATGCCGATCTTGTTTCAGCAATTAGTAAGGTTAAGCCTGTCTTCCCTGGCGAGAACTCCTTAAGAAAAAGTCAGCATCGATTAGTCGAAAAAGCTAATTTTCGCGACCTAGGCATTCAAACCGCCGACTTTTTAAGAGTTGCATCAAAGCAAGACCTAATTACGGCTACTGAGAAACTTGGTTTTCCTGTCGTATTAAAAACCACAACCAGGGGTTACGACGGTAAAGGACAGGCTGTTGTCAAATCAGCCGCTGATATTGATGGCGCTTGGGAAATTCTTCAGGGCAATGAGCTTATCGCAGAAGCCTTTGTTAATTTTTCTCGCGAACTGAGTGTGATTGCGGTCCGTGATATAAAAGGCAATACCAAGGTTTATCCACTGGCAGAAAATGATCACAGTGAAGGAATACTTCGAGTGTCTCGTGTCCCAGTGGCCAATTTAAGCCATGAAAAACAACTTCAAGCAAAAACCTACATTACCACCCTGCTTGATAGTCTTGATCATGTAGGGGTGCTAACCCTTGAGCTGTTTGATACTGACAATGGATTGATAGCCAACGAAATGGCTCCGCGTGTACATAATTCAGGACACTGGACCATAGAGGGTACTCCTTGTAGTCAGTTTGAAAATCACGTGAGAGCAATCTGCGGCATGCCATTAGGCTGCACCGATGCGAGATCTGACTTTTCAGCCATGATTAACATAATAGGCAAACACGGTAACCGTGAAACGGTATTAGCAATGCCTAATGCTTTTCTTCACACCTATAGTAAGTCTGAACGCATGAACCGTAAGATTGGCCATATCAACTTAATTGCTGATAGCGCAATTGAGCTTGAAGAGTCTATTCAGGCTCTAGATTCATTTATTAATGAGTGCGGTTAGGTTTGAAAGCAGAAACAAAAAAAGCCCTTACGGGCTTTTTTTGGGGTTAAAATTCACATTACATGTATGCATTTTCACCCTGAGTATGATCTGTCACATCTCTTACAGCCGATAACTGCGGCAGCTTGCTTAGCAGCGTCTTTTCAATACCTTCTTTCAAGGTAACATCTACAGCACTACAACCTTGACAACCACCACCAAACTCAAGGATAGCTACCATGTCATCAGTTACCTTAACCAATTTAACCTCGCCGCCATGTGAAGCTAGGCCGGGGTTGATTTCGTTGTAAAGGATATAGGTAATTTGATCATCTAGCGGGCTATCGTTGTTTACTTTTGGCATTTTAGCGTTAGGCGCTTTGATGGTTAGTTGGCCACCCATTTTATCTTTGGCAAAATCAATTTTAGCGTCTTCCATGTAGAGAATACTTTGCCTGTCTAAATAAACTCTTAAATCATCCTTGTCTAAAACCTCATCATTTTCGTTAATTTCATCAGGACGACAGTAAGCAAGACAGGTCTCAGCATAAGGAGTGCCTGGCTGAGTAATAAAAACCCTAACAGACATACCAGCTGTATTTTGTTTGGCTAAAAGTTCAACCAAGTAGTCTTTTGCTGAATCTGTAATATTAAGCATGGGATAATTCCAGTAAATTTGAGTTCATTTTACTGTGTTTGAGGGTAAATTCCAATCCCTACTTCTTTACTCGGGTATAGGTGGGTTTTTTGTGCTCTTTATTCTAAATACCGATAAGGGATATAAGAAATAAATCATTTTATCAATAAGCAACTTTTGTTATTCTATGCGCTTATAATATAGCTGCACGCCCCTTGGGCTTTGATGAGATAAACTATGTATATATATGACAGCTACGATCAGAGCATTGTTGACGAGCGCGTTGCTCAGTTCAAAGATCAAACTGATCGTTACTTAGCAGGCCAATTAACAGAAGAACAGTTTTTACCATTGCGCCTGCAAAATGGACTTTACGTGCAACGTTATGCACCTATGCTTCGTGTAGCCGTACCTTACGGTTTATTATCAAGCGTCCAAGTTAGAAAACTTGCTCACATTGCTCGCACTTACGACAAGGGATACGCCCACGTAACCACGCGAACCAACTTTCAATACAACTGGCCTGAGCTTAAAGACGTCCCAGAGATACTTAAAGAGCTAGCCAGCGTTCAAATGCATGCCATTCAAACAAGTGGCAACTGTATTCGTAATACCACTACTGACCAATACGCTGGCGTTACCGCAGGCGAAATTGTTGACCCTAGACCCTATTGCGAAATAATTCGTCAGTGGTCTACTGTTCATCCAGAATTTGCTTTTTTACCACGCAAATTCAAAATTGCAGTGAACAGCCATACCACTGATGATCGTGCAGCCACCCTGCTTCATGATGTTGCTTTAAAAATAGTTAAAAATAATGAAGGCGAGATAGGTTACCAAGTTTTTGTTGGTGGCGGTTTAGGCAGAACACCAATTGTAGCTTCACTGGTGGAAGAGTTTTTACCAGAGCAGCACCTATTAACGTATTTGGATGCCGTATTGCGCGTTTACAACCTGAATGGTCGACGTGACAATAAGTACAAGGCACGAATCAAAATTTTGGTTAAAGCATTAGGTGTTCCCGCTTTTCGTGATCTTGTACGCGCTGAATGGGCCAGTTTAAAAGATGGACCAGGTACAATTACCGCAGCAGAACTTGATCGTGTTAAAGGGCATTTCACAGAACCAGCCTACGAGACACTAAGTAACAGCTCGGAGCTAACCGCTCAACTTGCAGAGAGTAAAGCTTTTTCAAATTGGTATAAACGCAATGTAGCAGAGCACAAGCAATCTGGTTACGCCATTGCCACTCTTACGCTTAAAAAGTTAGGTACCCCTCCTGGCGACATCACAGATAATCAAATGGATAAGGTAGCTGACCTTGCCGATAAATATAGCTTTGGCGAAGTACGCTCTACACACGAGCAAAACATTGTATTGGCAGATGTTAAGCAAGATCAATTATTTGATTTGTGGCAGGAAGCAAAAGCTGCTGGATTTGCCACTCCTAACCTTGGCTTGCTGACTGACATGATTTGCTGCCCAGGCGGTGATTTTTGTGCACTAGCTAACGCCAAATCTATTCCAGTTGCTGAAGCGATTCAAGCTAGATTCGATAATCTAGATTACTTGCATGATCTTGGTGAAATAGACCTAAATATTTCAGGCTGCATGAATGCCTGCGGCCACCACCATATTGGCCACATTGGCATTCTTGGTGTTGATAAGAAAGGTGAAGAATTTTATCAAGTTAGCTTGGGTGGTGACGCCGGTCCAGATGCAACCATTGGTAAAATTTTAGGCCCATCATTTGCTCGCGCTCAAATGACTAATGTAATTGAAAATATTTTAAATACTTTTGTAGACCAAAGAATTGAAGGCGAAAGATTTGTAGATACTTACCGTCGCGTTGGTCATGCAATCTTTAAGGAGCGTGCTTATGCAAAAGCTAATTAATCAAACATCTGAAATTGAAAATAGCTGGAATTTAATTTCAGATGATGAAGGCGATTTTTCACAGCCCGACATCATGATCCCTGCCAGCTACTGGCTTGCTAATCAGGCTGAATTTAACGATCGTAACGATGTCGCTATTTGGTTTGCTGGCAACGACAACGTGGCAGAATTTGAGGGTAAACTTGATCAATTTTCTGTAATTGGTGTTAACTTTCCCGCTTTTGCTGATGGTCGTGGCTATAGTATTGCGCACTTGCTTATTGAGCGCCAAAACTATAAAGGAGAGTTACGCGCAATTGGTGATGTTTTGATCGATCAGTTATTTTTCATGAAGCGCTGCGGGTTTAATAGTTACTTACTTAAGGAAGGCTTAGAACCTAGTGTTGCCATTGGGTATTTTGAAACATTTTCTGAGCCATACCAGTTAGCGGTTGATATTAAAGACCCTATTTTTAGGCGTAAAGCTTAAATAAATTTAAAACAGACGCTTCGGCGTCTTTTTTTTGGGCTTTACTATTTGGCTAAATTACAGCAGTCTAGAATTAACGGAGTGCATCATTTATGGAACACAGTTTATTCTTTTCTTTTTTTGTTATATTCACTGGCGCTGCTATCTTAGCGACAATTTCACTCTACACCCACCAACCTATAATTGTGGCGTATGTGGCCCTTGGTTTCATTGCAGGCCCCTCTGGTATGCAGTGGGTTACCGACCCTGAACTACTTTCTGAAATATCACACATAGGAATTGTTTTTTTATTATTCTTACTTGGCCTAGACATGCAACCAAGTAGCCTGCTTCATGTGTTAAAAAAAGCTAGCTGGGTCGCTATTCTAAGTTCTATTGTGTTTTTTATCACAGGATTCTCGGCTGGCTTGTTATTTGGCTTTACGACAACCGAATGCATGGTAATCGGCGCGAGTTTAATGTTCTCAAGTACTATTATCGGCATCAAACTTTTACCTACTACAGTGCTTCATCATAAACACATGGGCGAACTTATGATTGGGCTTTTATTATTGCAAGATATGATAGCGATAATTGTATTATTAGTTTTAGGCAGCTCGGGTTCTGCTAACCCTGACGACTATGCTTTTTTGAAAGCGCTGGTTGCACTTCCAGCATTGGCAATAATGTCTTATGCGAGCGTAAAGTGGGTCATCTTACCCTTACTAGCTAAATTTGATTTATTTCATGAGTACATATTTTTAATGGCTATAGGCTGGTGCCTAGGACTGGCCGAACTTGCTAACTTTATGGGTCTATCAAAAGAAATGGGGGCATTTATTGCGGGCATCACCCTAGCAACTCACCCAGTAGCCCAATTTATGACCGAAAAGTTAAAACCTATTCGTGATTTTTTCTTAGTACTTTTTTTCTTCACACTAGGCGCTGGCTTCGAATTAAACGTACTTGCTCAGATATGGCCGTATGCATTAATACTTAGTTTATTAGTAATAGCTGTAAAGCCCATTACCTTCAGATTTCTACTAAGACGCCAATCTGAAAAGTCTTCTTTATCCTGGGATATAGGCTTTAGGCTAGGTCAAACTAGTGAGTTTTCGTTGTTGATTAGCTACTTAGCATTGAGCGCTATGTTAATTGGCCCAGAAGCGGCGCAAACCATTCAGGCTACCGCGGTAATTACCTTCATATTGTCTACTTACATTGTGATATTTAAATACCCAAATCCTATTGCCCCCTCTCCAAAATTAAGGCGTGACTAGAGCTAAAGTGGCTATATTAAGGTAGGTCCTAAAAAAACACCTGCATTGCGCAGGTGTTTTGTATTCAGAAAACTGTAGGCTAAAAACTAGCTTACTGACTTACTAGAAAAACCATTTCTGAAATGACATTTTTTCTAGTGCCGACTCAATTCCTTTCGAAACCGAGACCTGCGCTGCCATCCCTAGTTTTTGTGGTAGTGTCTTTTTCTTGTGTTGAGAAATCAAATAAACATCAGCGGTTTCAGCTCGAGCCTGAAGATACTCATCACTGGTTTTCAATTCGTCCACTAGATTTACTTCTATGGCTTTCTGACCGTACCAAACGTCACCATTTGCCACTTCATCAACATTCACACTAGGACGATGATTAACCACAAAGTCTTTAAATAAAACATGAACTTCATTTAAATCCTGTTTAAACTTATCTCTAGCTTTATCAGTGTTTTCACCAAGCATAGTCAGCGTGCGCTTATATTCACCTGCTGTATGAACTTCAAAGTCTATATCATTTTTCTTAAGTACTTTACTAAAGTTTGGCACTTGAGCAATTACTCCGATTGACCCTAAAACGGCAAAAGGCGCAGCCACTATTTTGTCGGCCACAGCTGCCATCATGTAGCCGCCGCTTGCAGCAACTTTGTCCACACAAACTGTTAAGGGAATACCCTTGGCTTTTATACGCTCTAACTGAGACGAGGCAAACCCATATTGATGAACCATTCCGCCGCCACTTTCTACTTTTACCACTATTTCGCTAATAGGTGTATCAAGACTGAGTAACGCCGTAATTTGATCTTTCATTTGCTTGGCTTGGGATGCTTTTATGTCGCCATCAAAATCTAATACGTAAACGCGTTCAGTTTCCGGCTGATCTTTTTTCTTTGAATTAGCCTTTTCTTCTGACTTTAACGCCTTCATTTTGGCTTTAAGCTCTTGCTTGGTTAAAACCTGCTGTTCAAAGTGATGCTTTAAGTCAGCCAGCTTTTCATTTAAATGAATAATTTTAGGCATGCTCTCATCGGACTTTTCGCCAGACCCCATCGACAAGCCAATAATCACAGCTACTGTAATAATGACGGTTATCGCCTTAGCTAAAAACATTCCGTACTCGGATATAAATTCCACTTAAATTCCTTAAATTAATGATTCGTTATTCTTCTTGTCTATTCTACTTTTTATAGCGTATAAAAAGAATGCTTAAACGTCTTATAATTATTCAAACAATCGTATGATTAGTTATTGACATCAATATCTAGCTTGCATAGTCTCCATATATCCAATTTTTATTGGAATAACTGACTTGATGGTTTTTCGTACAAATTTACCAAGTCTCACATAGCAGTATAAAATATAGGAAGGTACACCACATGACTACAGTTGCAGACATCATTGAACAAATGAAAGGCAAATTCAACGCAGACGCTGCTGCCGGAATGGAAAATGTTTTCCAGTTCAGCATCGAAGATGGCGAAGATTACTACATCTCTATCAACAATGGTGATTTTGAGATTGGTAACGGTACTCATGACGACCCATCTGTAACACTTATCATGACTACTGAAACACTAGTAGGCATCATCTCTGGCGAAACTGACGGCATGCAAGCATTCATGGCTGGTCAATTGCGCGCTGAAGGCGACATGATGTTAGCGACTAAGCTTGGCGAATTATTCCCTGCTTAATTTCTAACAAATAAAAAAGAGGCCTTTGGCCTCTTTTTTTTGTTTTGTGTTTCTATATTTTTTGAAGATAAATAGCTACTACCAGCTTTCTATTGCTTGTTTAGCTTGCACATTAACTGGCTCTGCTAATAATCCTTTTTTAAACAGTTTCACTTGGTAAATAGCGCGATCTTCCATTGGCATAAATGCAGCCGACCCATATTTGGCTTTAAGCATTGGAATCATATCTTTAGCTAATACCCAGTTCCAAACATCTAAATTCTTGCTTTCAGTTAATTCGTAAACTGAACGCTGATCTTCCTTTTCTTGCTCCAAAGATAGGTAGCGCCCAGAGAGCCTATCCAGCTTGTATGATGGCCGCCCAAACTCACCTAGACCTTGCAATGAAATAAGTCTTACATCTAACTGCCACTGATCGCCTAAAAGACGATAGTTTTTACGCTCACCTGAAGAGTTGACTAGTTCTACATCAAACTCCTGTGTATCAATCTTATCAAATGTAAGTGTAGCAATTACCTGCCCTTCATCGGCCTTAAAAAAGGTTAACAATTCATAACCAACCAAGCTTGCAGTTACTGTAAATGCCAGCAAAATAATACCACCAGACCCTCTAAGCCACTTTAGCAACCATCCAGCTGCCAAAAGTGCTTTTAAAGACCCAAGAAGCGTCACAAGAGATAAGATTATTAAAACGATAGAAAGTATTAAAATAGACATAACTAAATTTTAAACCCTAGTTGTCCAATGCTTTTAACGGCAAGATTTAACACATCGTCACCGGCTGAGCCTGAGTGGGAAAGTGTTTCTGCAAAATATTCGATGCTAGTGAGAGCGTCTGCCAGTACCTCTAGACCCGCCTCGTCAAGAGTGGCTTCACTGTGTAATACTTTCTTTTCAAAGTACTGAGTGGCAGCGGCTATAACAGCAGATGCCTTAGTGTATCCTAGAAATATCCAAGCGCCCCTAACACCATCAAGTGCAGGTCTTATATTCGATAAATGGAGCTTATCACCAGACTCCATGAATGAAGCCATAGAGCGTTTGGTCATAGCTAAGCCAGTTTGAATTTCATCAAACAAAACAATCTTAGCTTCTGCAAAATGTCCGGCACCAATAATGGTTTCGTCACCAGATACCACTCCAACCACAAAGCGATCACATGCAAGCTCTACCTGAAGCAAGGCATCAGCTAAATGCGCTAAGGCTGCTACTTTCTCGTGACCGTCGTCACTTTTTAAATGAGTAATTTTTGCTCTTTGAGCCTCAACCTTTTTAGCTAACGGCTCTTGATGTATAACTTTTAGAACATTCACCAGCGAACTTAATCGTAAGTCAGTCTCAACAAAACCCTCTTCTGTTAGAGCGTCTTTTGCGGCTTGATCCAAAGCTGCCTTAACTAATTTAATTTCTTCTTTGAAGGCTTTAGATAGACTGTCATAGGCGTCTATATCTGGGCCCGCAAGTAATTTACGCTCGATCTTTAGAGTGGCTTCAGTAGTATCTGTTTTTAGCTTATAACACTCTTTAACTTGGCTAATGGCCTGACTATTACCACTTGAAAGCGCCACCAAATACAATATTTCTTTTTGGGCTTCATTAGCCGCTTGCGCGGTAAATATCTGCAGGCCACCTTTTATCATCAAGCGCATTACTTGATCGATACGCCCCAGTAATACTTTTCGGCATCCGGTAATTTCGTATTCTTCTTCTACGATAGCTTCAAGTGCTGCTTCGGCTGTCCACCAGAAAGACCAAGCCAGAGTGCCTCTAAGGCCTCGCTCTAAAAGACTTATAGCCCTGGATATTAGCTTCAACCCTATTTCCGGGTTATTGTTTTTTAAGACTCGGAGTAAGCCTGCTTGATATATCAAACGAATTCTTGGGATATGAGGCCTGATATCAATACTAGCTTTATCTATTGCTGGTAATTTTGGGCGTAAATTGACAGAGAAAAAATGAGATTCAGGAAGTGCTTTATGATTACCAGTTTTTCTTAATACATTAATGGCTGGTATAAGCAGTACAGGAAAGTCCCGCTCTCTTTCGAGTAAAATATTAAGATATTGCCCTAGGCTGATTATACCTTGACCCAATGCATCAATTTTTAGGTCTATTCTTAATGCGCCATCGCCGATAAGAGATAGCATCTCTGTGCTCAATGCTTCAGGACCTGATAGCTGAAGCAATTTGAAGGTGCCCCGAGCTAGATTAAGTTCGTCGGCAAAAAGCTTTAAGTTTGCAGCTTCCTGGTCTTCTGCATAGAGTGCGAAGTAGCCTTCTGCTTTTTGCAGCGACAACTCTAACTCCTTGCGAACAAGGCTAATCGACATACTTATATTTGACGGTTGATCCATGCTAACCCAGCTTATACTTTTATAATTATTCGTAGAGCTTTCCAATCTGAATGATATCGTTAAAAACCGTTGATTTCATTGACTAATTTAATAACCAGTCTATCTATGGCCAAAATACACTGTCTGAGCGCCCTTTTAGCAGGGTTATAAATTCCTGATGGCCTTTATTCTCTTCTACAGAGACACCCCATACTGGTAAATTAGTAGCCAAGTGGGCATCTATGTCAATCGGTTGGTTGTCTATGTTGTTATCGTCGTCCTCGGCATCGCTGCCCAAAGACATGGACGTTTGGCCGCCTGTCATCAGCAAATAAACGTCTGCCAGTATTTCCGAGTCTAGTAATGCGCCATGAAGCTCGCGATGACTATTATCAATCCCATACCGACGGCATAGCGCATCAAGACTATTTCTTTGTCCTGGATGCATGCTTCGAGCAAGGGTCAGCGTATCCAAAACTGTACATATGTCCTTTGTTCTAGGGTAACCCTTTAACTGACCAAACTCCCTGTCCATAAAGCCAACATCGAATGGCGCATTGTGAATAACCAGCTGCGCACCCTTTATAAAGTCGATGAAACTATTCGCCACGTCACCAAATAAAGGCTTATCTTCAAGGAATTCATCTGCGATACCATGAACAGCCATTGCTTCAGGGTCAACCAGTCTCATTGGATTTACATACTGATGATAATGATTACCTGTTAGCTTGCGATCAATTAGCTCTACACAGCCAATCTCAATTATCTTATGACCATCACCAATACCGGTGGTCTCTGTGTCTAATACAACTTGTCTCATATACTGATTATCTCATTTACTGTTATTTATCGTGACTGGCTTTGAACCCTTAACGCACCACGATTGGCAAGCTCATCTGCTCTTTCATTACCAGGGTGACCACTATGCCCTTTTACCCACTTCCATTGAATATCATGCTTAACCTGAGCCTTGTCTAGCCGCACCCATAATTCTTTATTTTTAACCGGTTTTTTTGCCGCCGTTAACCATCCACGCTTCTTCCAACCTTCCACCCATTCCAGAATACCTTTGCGAACGTATTCTGAATCTGTTGTCAGTATTACATGGCAGGGCCTAGAAAGTACCTCCAATGCTTTTATCGCAGCCATTAATTCCATTTGATTATTGGTAGCGCCTAACTCACCGCCGTAAAGTTCTTTTTCAATCTTACCGTAACACAATAGAGCTCCCCAACCGCCAGGCCCGGGATTGCCCTTACAGGCGCCATCTGTATAAATATTAACGATTTGAGACACGCATACCTCTAGCACTGGATGTGGCCACAGGGATTCGGCGACCAGATAAAGGCAGCCATTGTTGCCGAATAGGTGTCCGCCCTGCAACTAATTTACGTGCAATTAAAATATAAGCACCACCAAATGAAAACCCTAAGCTTCGGCATACCGAGTCGATCTTGTTCGATATGCTCGGCGACAGACCTGCTATTGGGGCAGGAAGAAAATGCGTGGCCTCCACCTGCTCGATTCGGAACCCTAATAAATTAAGCCAATCTGAAATTCTATTACTTGAAATATAACGCCCAGAATTTGGGCCGGTATTTAACGGAATATAACGACTTAACCCTAGAAAACTCCAAGGATTAAACGCGACAATTACAATATATCCATTTGGAACAACTATTCTTGCCGCTTCACGCAATGATTGGTGGGGATTTTCTGACTGCTCTACCACGTGATGGAGCAATACACAGTCTATAGTATTGTCTCTAAACGGCATTTGTAAAAAGTCTACCTGAGCAACACCCTTATCAGTATGACTAACAAAGAAATCGTATTCCAAAGTGGTTGCGTCTAAAATCTTGTGATCCCACGCGCTGTATTGCAATAGGTAATGCCCATGCAAATTAGGAAGGCTTGCTTGTAAAAGCTGCTTTTCAGCTTCTAGCAAGTTCTTAGCCGAAGGTGTTTTAATCCAATTAACAGTCATTTTGTGACCTATCAGTATTATTTGCACAGCAATATGGCCATTCACCGCAGTAGACTTGACCATTCCCCATTGTATTCATAAACTCCAGTACTATTTTTTTTAGTTTTTGGTATCTAGTTTGTTTTTACGTTATTTGGTTTTAGCATTACCGTTGATTTTAAGTGCTTGCAGCAGTATAAAAACACAATCAGAGAATGGCGCAACCCCTACGCCCTCACTATTAATCATCGATTCGTCGACAGCATCCTCGGACCCACATCTTGCCCCCATTCGATTTAGCGCAAATAATTCTGAATCATTGCCGCAACCAGTATCTGAAATCCCTGCTGAATCCGAGCTTGAGTACAGCCCTGAATCCGAGCTAGAAATTAATTCATCAACTGAAGATGAAGTCACCGACAATCTCTGGGATCGCGTTCGTAATCAATTCTCCCTTGATCTTGACCTTGAAAGTTCAAGGATAGATTCAGAGTTAAAATGGTTTGCCAGACATCAGTCTTACCTAAATAGAGTGTCAGACAGATCTGCTCGTTATTTATATTTCATTATGGAGCAAATTGAAGCTAGGGGTATGCCCGGTGAAATGGCGCTTTTACCCATTGTAGAAAGCGCGTTCGAACCGTTTGCATACAGTCATGGCAGAGCCGCTGGGGTTTGGCAGTTCATCCCTGGTACCGGCCATATTTATGGACTAAAACAAGACTGGTGGCATGATGGTCGCCGCGATATTAGACGCTCGACTATTGCAGCATTAAAGTTCCTAGAAGGTCTTTCTAGAGAATTTAATGGTGACTGGATGTTAGCGCTAGCCGCTTACAATTCAGGCGCCGGGACAGTTCGCAAGGCGATTCGTAAAAACAAGCGCAAAGGGCTTCCTACTGACTTTTTATCGCTTTCACTTCCTAAAGAAACCAGAGCCTATGCCCCTAAGTTAATTGCACTTGCAAGACTATTGAAAGATCCTGAGAAATATGGAGTTAGCTTTCCAGCTATTGAAAACACCCCCTATTTCGCTGTGATTGAGACTGGCGGCCAAATGGATTTAAGCCAAGCAGCAGAAATGGCAGACGTTGATTTAGAGGAAATCTATAGGCTAAACCCGCAATTTAACCAGTGGGCCACCAACCCTAATGGCCCACATGAAATATTAGTACCAACCTCCCAGCAAGATATTTTCAAGACTCGCTTGGCTGAACTACCTGCTAACCAGCGAATCAAATGGCAGCGTTATAAAATAAGATCAGGTGACTCTTTAATATCAATTGCGAAGAAATTTCACACTACACCAGACGCCTTAAAGCAAGTTAACCCTATTCGTAATAACTTACTGCGTGCCGGCGACATGCTATTGATTCCAACCGCATTTAAGAACGCTAACACTTACGCCTTTAGTGCAGCCAATAGACTTAGTAAGAAACAGGCGCTTACTCGAGGGGCAAAAGGCTCTAAGAAATTAAACTATACAGTTCAAAGTGGTGATTCATTCTGGAGCCTCTCAAAAAAGCATAAAGTATCGGTGGGTAAAATAGCTAAGTGGAATGGTATGGCCCCAAAAGATCCAATTAAGCCGGGCCAGAAATTAGTTATTTGGTCAAAAACAGCAAGTATTAATAAAAACAGAGAGATCATTAGAAAAATTCGATATCGAGTTAGAAATGGTGATAGCCTTTATTTAATCGCCGATAAATTTAATGTAAAAGTAAAAGATATAAATAGATGGAACCAATTAAAGAATAAAAAATATTTACAACCAGGTGAGCAACTGATTCTTTATATTGATGTCACACAAGGTAGCTAGGCTAAGCTTTTTGGTATAAGGTTTGGCTATAAAATAATAACATTAACAACCAAAAGAAGTACCGATGCAGGGCTATTTTACAAAGCGCTTATTACTTACAATCCCAACATTTATTGGTATCACCCTTCTTGTATTCACACTTACAAGACTAGTACCGGGTGGGCCTATTGAGCGCATGCTTGCTGAAGCTCAGCTTGCTTCAGGAGAAACAGCTAATCAAAGCCAAGGCTTTGGCTCGCAAAGCCTAAGCGAAGACCAACTCGATCAATTAAAAGCCTATTATGGTTTCGATAAACCAATCATTACTAGCTATCTCGAATGGCTTTGGAAAGTACTCCAGCTAGACCTTGGAGAGTCAACACGTTATGGCGAAAGCGTGTGGGATAGTATTATAGACAGATTGCCCATATCCATATTCTATGGTGTGACCACTATGATCTTAACCTACCTAATCTGTATTCCGCTGGGGATATTTAAAGCTCTTAGGCACGGAGCTCCTTCTGACCACCTAACATCTGCTTTTATATTTATTAGCTATGCAATACCAGGTTACGTTATTGGTATTGCATGTGTGGCTTATTTTGCAGCAAATTTGGAATGGTTTCCACTTGGTGGTTTTGTGAGTGATGACTTTGAAGACCTCAGTTTGTGGGAGAAAGTAAAAGATCTACTGAACCATGCATTTTTACCATTAATTGCTTACATGGCAGGTTCCCTAGCTGTAATGACTTTTATGATGAAAAATTCATTAATGGAAAATCTATCTGCCGACTATGTTAGAACCGCCACTGCAAAGGGCCTAAGTTTTTCTGAAGCGATAAAAAAACACGCCTTACGCAACAGCCTGATCCCATTGGCTACTCATTTTGGACAAAATATAGGAATTATTTTAAGCGGTTCGTTCTTAATCGAAAAGATATTTAACATCGATGGTATCGGCTTATTGGGCTACGAAGCGTTGGTCGAAAGAGACTATCCTGTGGTAATGGGGATACTGGTTATTTCGGCTGTTTTATATTTGATAGGTAATATCTTAAGTGATTTATGTGTGGCCTGGGCTGATCCAAGAATTAGATTTGGAGAAAGTCGATAATGATATTCTCGCCACAAGCTAAAAAGCGCTGGGATAAATTTAAAGCACTGCGCCGTGGCTATTATTCGTTTATCGCCATTATTATACTTATTACTTTGAGTTTATTTGCCGAGCTTATTGCTAGCAATAGACCTTTGATAATTCAGTACAACGACAATATTTACTTCCCTTCTTATGGCGACATTATCCCTGGCACCGCTTTCGGCTACAAATACGAATGGGAAACGGATTACCGCCATTTAAAAAAGCAATTCGAGCAAAATAAACTGGACGGCTGGTTACTCATGCCAGTAATTGCATTCAACCCGCTTGAAAGTCATTTTATAGAAGGCGAGTATCCCCCTTATGCTCCCAGTATCGACTCTGGGCACTTTTTGGGTACAGATATGGCTGGGCGAGATATATTATCTAGGATAATTTATGGCTTCAGAATCGCGATTTTATTTTCATTATTATTGTTAGTGGTGACGTATATTATTGGAGTGTTTTTAGGTGCATTAATGGGCTACATGGGAGGTAAATTTGATATGGCTTTTCAGCGACTTATCGAAGTGCTTTCAAATATTCCAATTCTTTACGTAATAATGATTGTAGCCTCTATAGTCACACCAGATTTCTGGACACTTGTACTGCTACTTGCCGCGTTTAGCTGGATGGGTTTAACCTGGTATATGAGAACCGAAACTTATCGGGAAAATAGCCGCGAATATGTAATGGCAGCAAGGGCTATTGGTGCGTCACACTTTAGAATTATGTTTAAACACATTCTTCCTAATTCCGTCTCTATATTGGTTACCTTTTTCCCATTTTCAGTGGTAAGCGGAATTACTGCGCTAACCAGTCTCGATTATCTTGGCTTTGGATTACCGGCCCCCACTCCTAGCTGGGGAGAGTTACTTCAGCAAGGTACGGCTAACTTAGAATATCAGTGGATTGCGATTTCTGCAGTGGCCGCACTTAGCCTTGTACTAACCTTAGTTACGTTTATCGGCGAAGCCATACGAGAAGCGTTTGACCCTAAAAAATATTCTTATTACGAGTAATTCCTTTATGAAGTTTTTTAAAATTATATCGATCTGCTCAGTTATTTTTGCCTCAATGGTAAATGCGGCTAAGCCAGCTTTGCCAGCAGATCTTATCTGGGAAACGAACAATAGCGCAAAACCTTGGTCATCAACCGAGGCTAAAGCTGGCGGAACATTCACCGATTTCATTTTAACCTTTCCACCAACACTTAGGACAGTTGGGCCAGACTCGAATAGCTCGTTTCGATCTTACATTAATGCGAATCAGCTAGGCCTAACGCATTTTCATCCAAATACCATGGAGGTTATCCCACAAATTGCTACTCACTGGGCATATGGTAAAGATGGAAAAACGGTGTTTTATAAGATTGATAAACAAGCAAGGTGGAGTGATGGTGTTCTGGTAACCGCTGGCGATTTTATTTTCACACTAGATCTAATGCGCTCTAAGCACATTAATGCTCCTTGGTATAATAATCACTACTCAAACGAACTTACCAATGTCACTGCGTATAATGATCACACCATCTCAATTACCGGCCGAGTAGCTAAGCCAAAAGATGAGCTACATTATTTCTATGGCCTAACCCCTACCCCTAAACACTTTTACAAAAACATAACTAAGGATTGGGTTAAAAATTATAACTGGGAGGTGGTTCCTAATACTGGCCCATACCAGATTAGTGAAATTAAAAAAGGCAAAAGAATTACCTTTAGAAAGAAAGAAAATTGGTGGGCGGCAGACCGCCCATTAAATAAGTATCGTTTTAATGCGGACAAGGTTGTATTGAATGTTATCCGCGATGTGAATATGGCCTACAAGTATTTTGAGAAAGGCGAGCTGGATACATTCTCTCTTATATTGCCTGAATTCTGGCATAACAAAGCCAAGGGGTTTTTATATGACAATGGCTACTTAGAAAAATTTGTTTTTTATAATGACACACCAAGATCCAGCTCAGGTCTTTTTTTAAATACTGCAACACCAATACTTAAAGATAGAAATGTTCGTATAGCCCTAGCACATTCATTAAATTTTGACCGTGTGATTAAAACAATTTTACGCGGTGACTACGAACGTCTTGATGCCTTCCATACTGGCTATGGAGAGTTCAGCAATGCAAATATCAAAGCTCGTGATTTTGACCTTCCAAAGTCTAATGCATTGTTAGATGGCGCCGGCTGGAATGATCGTGGTGGAGATGGTATTAGAATAAAAGATGGGCAGCGACTGTCAGTCAATCTTGTCTATGGTCGTAAAGAACACAGCGATCGCTGGTCTATTTTAAAACAGGATGCTTTAAAAGCAGGTATTGAATTAAATCTAAAGCTTCAAGACTCATCCTCTCACTATAAGACGATTATGCAAAAGCAACACCAAATTGCAGCGCTGGGCTGGAGCACTGGTTTTCGTCCTGCATATTGGCAGCATTTCCATAGCGAAAATGCTAACAAACCTCAGACCAATAATATAACCAATATCAACAATAAAGATATTGATGACAACATAACAGCTTACCGTTCAGAAACAGACAATAACAAACGCATAGTTTTGGCTAATAAACTTGCTCAACAGATCCATGATGAAGCGGCCTTCATCCCAAGCTTTATGGTTCCTTATACTCGTGGTGCACACTGGCGCTGGATAAAATTTCCAGATGTCCCTGCCAATAAAACATCAAATTCATTGTACTCCCCTTTTGGTGACGGAGGAGTTTTTTGGATTGATCCAGTAATTGAAATTGATACCAAGGCCGCAAGAAAAAATAACAGTAAATACCCAGTTATTGAGCGGACATTTAAAAATTATTTGGTAAAAACCCCGTGAGCCCTGCAATACTTGAAGTAAAAGATCTGTGTGTAAGTTTTGAAACCGAACAAGGTTTACTCAACGTGCTAGATCATGTTTGCCTTGAAATTAAAAAAGGAAAAACATTGGGTTTAGTGGGAGAATCTGGCTGCGGTAAAAGTGTAACCTCTATGTCTATTATGCGTTTATTGCCACAGCCTTCAGGGAAAATAGTTAAAGGCGAAATATTATATGACAATACGGATTTAACCAAAGTATCGAGCGATCAACTAAGGAACATTCGCGGCAATAGAATTGCGATGATATTTCAAGAACCTATGACTGCACTCAATCCGGTAAAAACTATTGGCAGTCAGTTGTTAGAAGTATATAAATTACATAGAAAAGATTTAACTAAAAAGCAGGCTTATAGCGCTTCCATTGAAATACTACTTAAGGTCGGTATTCCTGAAGCTGCCACGCGCATGAATGAGCATCCTCACCAATTGTCAGGAGGAATGCGTCAGCGAGTAGTTATTGCCATGGCGTTAGCATGTGAGCCCGACATTCTTATTGCTGACGAACCTACTACCGCTCTAGACGTAACTATTCAGGCACAAATATTAGAACTAATGAAGACTCTTCAGTCTGAGCTTGGCATGGCAATGCTGTTTATTACCCACGACCTTGGTGTAATTGCCGAGCTATGTGATGACGTTGCAGTTATGTACGCTGGTCGTGTAGTAGAAAAAACGACTGTCAAACAACTATTTAATCACCCACGCCACCCCTATTCAATTGGCCTACTTAATTCGATCCCTAAAATCACCTCGAAAAAGCTTGAGCGATTAAGCACCATAGAGGGTCAGGTACCATCACTAACCGATATGCCAGATGGCTGCCGCTTTCAAAATAGATGCGAATTTTCTGCTCCAACATGCTCACAGCAGAGCCATACGCTCAGTAAAGTCAGTGACAATCACTTTGTAAATTGCCATAAGTGGGAGCATTTAAATAATGAGTAGCAACTACGCTCTACAGATCAAAAACCTAGTAAAATATTTCCCTGTAAAATCAAACAAACTATTTACTAAACCGCTAACACTCAAAGCAGTTGATGGGATTTCTTTGAATGTTAAGGCAGGTGAAACACTAGGAATTGTTGGCGAATCTGGTTGTGGAAAAAGTACTCTTGCCAAAACAATTGCACGGTTAATTACATCTGACGCCGGCGAGATATTTTTCAAAGATAAAAACATCACTCATTACAAGCATAAAGATCTTAAAAAAGTACGGTCTAATATTCAATATGTTTTTCAAGATCCTTACGAATCGCTTAATCCAAGACATACTGTCTTATCTATTTTAGAAGAACCATTTATTATTCATGCAAAAATGAATGCCCAGCAAAGAAGAGCTCAGGTAGAACATTTACTGTCTAAAGTTGGGCTTCCTACAGATTGTCTGCAAAAGTACCCGCATGAGTTCTCTGGCGGGCAGCGACAGCGAATAGGCATTGCTAGAGCCATTGCGCTTAATCCAGAAGTTTTGATATGCGACGAGCCCGTTTCAGCACTGGATGTTTCGGTACAATCACAGATTATCAACCTGCTTAAAGATCTTCAAACCGAACTGGGGCTTAGTATTATATTTATTGCTCACGACCTGGCTGTGGTTAAACATATCTCAGACAGAATAGCAGTTATGTATCTAGGTGAGATTGTTGAAGAGGCATCAAGCGATGAGCTTTTCAATAACCCTCAGCACCCTTATACACAGCTTTTAATGAATGCCATACCCAACCCTGATCCGTCTGTAAGGCGTATCAGGAACAATATATCAGGGGAACTCCCCTCGCCTATCAACCCCCCTAAGGGATGTCGCTTCCAGTCTCGCTGCCATTTAGGTGATGATAAGTGCACTCAGCAAAATCCTGATCTTATTGCCAGAACCGGCAATGAGCTGCACTTAGTCTCATGCCATCATACCAAGCAAGCGCGTGAACGTTGGGTCTCTCCTTGGCAGTTGTGACAAACTGTTTATTACAACCATAAAAAAAGGGCCTAAGGCCCTTTTTTTTTGGTAAAAATAATATCAATGTCTTTAGACTTGGATATTAATTTCGCTCAATATCACTATTTTCGTTGGCAAACTGTTGATAAGCACGGTATTCATTAAAAGCCTTAGTCCTGCTAACTTTTTGCTCTTCGTCATTATCTGTCGTGGAAACTTCAGGTCTTGTAACCTTGTCCAAACGAACCAGCACCTGGTCGCCATTAGAGATTGAAACTAAAGCGTACGATTTACTGTCAGCCTCAGGTAAAGTAAACACAGAGTTTAAGATCTCTTCATCTACACCAGTAGAAGCACGACGCTTATCGCTAACAGACTTCCAAGAGCCATTATAATCATCTGCTCTAGCCTTAGATAACGCGTCTGCAGCATTCGAGGCCAATAAGTCAGTCGCCTTGCGATTCTCTAATAAGCTAACAATGCTAGCTTTCACTTCAGAAAAAGGCTTAACCTTTGATTCATTAAATGAATTCAAATGAATCACAACCGCTTTACCGTCGGCAATCTCTATTACTTCACTGTTAGCTCCCTCTGAAACAACAACCTCAGAAAACGCGGCCTCGGCAACAGCTGGGTAAGCAGCAATGCCTTCGCCACCAGCCGAAGAAAACTCAGCAGATGTCTTAACAGTTAAATTTAGTGATTGAGCCGCTCCTTTAATAGAGTTATTAGAAAAGGCTTCATCTTTTAAAATTTCTAATGCTTCGATATACGCAGCTTGAGACAGTTCTTGTTTCAAGGCAGTCTCAATAGATTCCGCTAAGTCGACAAGCAAGGCTATTTCTGGCTGACGCTCTTCAAGTAGTTTTATAAGATGTAAGCCATCACGGGTCTCAACAACCTCAGAAATACCACCTACTTTTAATCGAGCTAGCGCTGCAGAAAACTCAGGCTCATATACTGACAAGCTAGAGAAACCAAGGTCACCACCGGCATACTTTGAGCTGTCATCTTCAGAGAACTCTTTAGCTAGCTCAGCAAAATCGTCGCCTGCATTAGCTTTTTTTGCTACTTCAATTAAATTATCTTTAGATTCCTGACTAGGATCTAGAATTAAAATATGAGCAGCGCGAAACTCTTTTTTAGACGCTGCTTCAGCGACCATATCTAGGTAGCGAGATTCTATCTGGTCTTCATCAACTTCAATTGAAGCACTCAGGTCTTTGCGATTAAGCTCAACATAGTCAACAACAACTGTTTCATTTGTCATGTATCTAGAAGCATTTTCTTTAAAATAAGCAGTAGTCTCATCATCTGAGATAGTGACTGATTTTTTAACATCTTCTAAAGAAAAGCTAACCGTTGAAAAATCACGTGACTGAGCATCTAAAGCGGCTACTTGAGCTTCTTCTACTTGAGTAGAAAATGCCGAGGCTTGCCATGCAGTTTGGGCCTGTTGAATTAATAAATTAGTTCTTAACAGCTCACGATAGCTTGAACGAGTAAATCCAGCGCTTCGTAGCACCAAGTCAAACTGGTTACGGTCAAATTGACCACCCTTTTGAAACTCTGCTGAAGTTAGAATAATTTTATCTATTTCGGCATCAGAAAAATAAGCACCTGACTTAGTGATGGTTTGCTTGAGCACAACCTCATCAATCAGTCCATTCAGCGCAATAGAGCGTAACTGACTATCCCCTAAGGTAAAGCTTTCGCCAAACTGAGATTGTAAGCGTCGCTTTTGCAACTGAACCATTTGGGCAACCTTGGCTTCACTTATCTCTTCTCCATTTACTTCGGCAGGGGCTGGCTGGCCACCACCCAAAGCAACAATACCGTCTATACCGAACAGTGCGAAGGTAAGAATAATCAAACCAACAACAATTTTAGCAACTAGTCCTTTCGACCCGTCGCGCATCGCTTGAAGCATAATACTACAACCTTTATTAGAATTTTTAGGCTTAAGGAAACAAAAAAAGCGCATCGATCGAGATGCGCTTTTTAGGTATTCTTTTAGTTCTTAAATAACACCGATTAACGTTTAGTTAACAGCGTCTTTAAGCGCTTTACCAGGTTTAAAACCAGGTACTTTTGCAGCTGCAATTTGAATCGGCTGTCCCGTTTGAGGGTTACGACCAGTTCGTGCAGCACGTTCTTTAACAGAAAATGTACCAAATCCCACTAAAACAACTGGATCACCATCTTTTAATGCTGTCGTAATTGCGTCTACAGTTGCATCCAATGCACGACCAGCTGCAGCCTTTGGAATATCCGCAGAAGCTGCAATCGCATCTATCAACTCAGATTTATTCACACTCATCCCCTTACTTAACTTAGTTTTTTTATATGTAAATCGGTATAGCTAAGCGCATAGCAATGACCATCACAAGAAGCAGCAAGTTACCCAGTGTGACGGCCTGTGTCAAGGCGCTTTGTGGCTTTTTAGCTAATGGGTGCTCATTTGCCCTGGCTGACTTTGCTGTTTGGCGGACTCTTTCTCAAGTACAGATGCTACGTTTGCCTGAATGTCACCAACAAGCGCCACATCAATAACCTCATCAACCCACTTAACCGGAATGATTTCTAACTGGTCTTTGATATTCTGAGGAATCTCTTTTAAATCACGTTCATTTTCAAAGGGAATGAGTACAGTTTTAATACCTCCCCTATGAGCCGCTAAAAGTTTCTCTTTAAGTCCGCCTATGGGTAACACTTTACCCCGTAGAGTTACCTCACCCGTCATTGCCACGTCAGATCTGATCTCTGTGTTTGTTATAACGGACATTAACGCCGTAACCATACCAACACCAGCACTTGGCCCGTCTTTAGGTGTAGCGCCTTCTGGAACGTGAATATGAAGATCGTGAGTCTCAAAGAAATTCACCGGCAAGTTCCACGCTGTTGAACGACTTTTAACTACAGTTAATGCAGCCTGAATAGACTCCTGCATCACATCACCCAATGAGCCAGTTTTTACAATACGCCCCTTACCAGGAGTAATAACAGACTCAATGGTTAGTATTTCACCGCCTACTGAGGTCCAGGCTAAGCCAGTTACTTGGCCTACGTAATTTTTAGCATCGGCCAACCCATACTGAAACTTCTCGACACCAAGATATTCTTCAAGCATTTCAGGCTTGATACTAGACTCCACCGGATTTTCTTTGCTCATCACATTTTTTTTGACCACCTTGCGACACAACTTAGCAAGCTCTCGCTCTAAACCGCGCACTCCAGCTTCTTTGGTGTAATGCCTAACAACAGAGCGCATGGTATCTTTTGAAAGAGAGAGTTCATTTTCCTTAACACCATTCTGCCCTATCTGCTTCGGAAGCAGATAACGCTCAGCGATATTAACTTTTTCATCTTCTGTATACCCAGGAATACGAATTATCTCCATACGGTCAAGCAGCGGCGCAGGAATGTTCATACTATTAGCCGTACAAACAAACATAACTTCTGACAGATCGTAATCAACTTCTAAATAATGATCTGCGAATGCTGTGTTTTGCTCAGGATCCAACACTTCTAATAAAGCAGAAGCTGGGTCACCACGATGATCCATTCCCATCTTGTCAATTTCATCTAACAAGAACAGAGGGTTTTTAACCCCTACTTTAGAAATCTTTTGAATCAACTTGCCTGGCATAGAACCAATATAGGTGCGGCGATGACCACGAATTTCGGCTTCATCACGAACCCCGCCAAGCGCCATTCGCACATACTTTCGGTTTGTAGCTTTAGCAATAGATCGACCCAAAGATGTTTTACCCACACCAGGAGGACCTACCAAGCACAGTATATTTGCAGTGGATTTCTTAACTCTTTTTTGAACCGCTAAATACTCAAGAATTCTATCTTTAACTTCATCTAGACCGTAATGATCCTTATCTAAAATCTCTTTAGCTAAATCAATATTAGCTCGAACCTTACTTTTATTTTTCCATGGGATATTTAGCATCCAATCTAAATAACCGCGAACCACAGATGCCTCTGCCGACATAGGGGACATCATTTTTAGCTTATTCATTTCAGAAGATGCTTTTTCTTTTGCATCTTTTGGCATTCCAGCGTCATTAATCTTCTGCTGCAACTCTTCTAATTCATTTGGCACATCATCCATATCGCCAAGTTCTTTTTGAATGGCTTTCATTTGCTCATTCAAATAATACTCACGCTGGCTCTTTTCCATCTGTTTTTTAACGCGACCACGAATGCGCTTTTCAACTTTAAACAGATCGATCTCAGATTCCATAACCCCCATTAAATGCTCAATACGATCACGAACATTGATCATTTCAAGTACTGATTGCTTTTCATCAAGCTTAAGAGATATATGCGCAGCAATGGTATCCGCTAGACGACCTGCATCTTCGATACCCGATATGGTTGACAATACTTCACTCGGTACTTTTTTCGACAATTGAACGTACTGCTCGAAATGCCCCGTTAAAGACCGTACTAGTACCTCATTCTCACGCTCGGAAAGATCCGGATCTGCAAGACTTTCGCTATGACAACGAAACAAAGTATCTTCGTCAATCAATTCTACGAGTTTGGCGCGGTAGTCACCTTCAACCAGCACTTTAACCGTACCGTCAGGCAATTTTAATAACTGCAGAATATTGGCAACGGTGCCTACCTGATTTAAATCGCTGACATCAGGATTATCATGGCCGGCATCTTTTTGAGCGACTAACATCACTCTCTTATCTTGTGTCATTGCTTCTTCTAAAGCAGCAATGGATTTAGCTCTCCCTACAAACAAAGGGATCACCATGCTTGGAAATACAACGACGTCACGCAGAGGTAACAACGGCAGGTAATCTTGACTCATAATAAACCTTATACTCTATTGGAACTGCCAAATTAAATTTACATTGTTTATAGAGTTGTGGGCATTGATTAAAAAAACAAGGACTAATGTAGGAAAGCACAGGAAAAGACGAAAAAAAGACGAAAAAAAAGGGCCAAATGGCCCTTTCTTTAATAAAAACACACTTTTAGCTTAAATTTTAAGCATCATCCGGTGCGACTTTATCAACTTCATTCGACTCGTAGATAAACAATGGCTCAGAATCGCCATTAATTACACCTTCGTCGATAACAACTTTCGTTACATTCTCTTCAGATGGAATCTTGTACATACTGTTAAGCAAGATACCTTCTAAAATCGAACGTAATCCACGAGCACCGATCTTACGCGCCATCGCTTTATGAGCAACCGCTTTAAGTGCAGACTCACGGAACTCAAGTTCAGCATCTTCCATATCAAATAATTTTTGATATTGCTTAACCAAAGAATTTTTAGGTTCAGTCAAGATCTGAATTAACGCAGCCTCATCAAGCTCATCAAGTGTCGCAACCACTGGCAAACGACCAATAAACTCAGGGATTAGGCCATACTTAACCAAGTCACCCGGCTCTACCGAACGCAAAAGATCACCTATTGATCTTTCTTCATCTTTGCCTTTTACAGTGGCAGAGAAACCAATACTGCTCTTTTCTGAACGGTCACGAATTAACTGATCTAAACCAGCAAATGCACCACCACAGATGAATAACATATTGGAAGTATCAACCTGCAAGAACTCTTGCTGTGGATGCTTACGCCCACCCTGAGGAGGAACTGAAGCAACCGTACCTTCGATCAACTTAAGTAAAGCCTGCTGAACACCCTCACCCGAAACATCACGTGTAATGGATGGGTTGTCAGACTTGCGTGAAATTTTATCAATCTCATCGATGTAAACGATGCCACGCTGCGCTTTTTCTACATCGTAGTCACATTTCTGCAACAACTTCTGGATAATATTCTCAACATCTTCACCCACATAACCCGCTTCCGTTAAGGGCGTCGCGTCTGAAATAGTTAAAGGAACGTTTAACAAACGCGCCAAAGTCTCAGCCAATAGCGTTTTACCACTACCTGTTGGACCAATTAATAGAATATTACTCTTCGAAAGCTCAACATCTCCCTTGCGCTCACCGAACTGCAGGCGCTTGTAGTGATTGTATACCGCTACAGATAAAACAATTTTTGCTTTATCTTGGCCAATCACATACTCATCAAGAGTTGCTTTAATTTCTTTAGGCGTCGGCAAACTACCCGAATCGCCTTTATTCTCGGCTTCTTGAACTTCTTCACGAATAATGTCGTTGCATAAATCAACGCACTCATCACAAATGAATACAGAAGGGCCAGCAATCAGCTTACGCACTTCATGCTGACTTTTGCCACAAAAGGAGCAGTACAGCAACTTGCCGTTATCTTCGCCTTTGCCTTTAGTGTCGTCGGTCATTCGACTGCCTCATTAATAACTTTTGATACCGCACACTATTCAGCGTTACGGCTCTCTAATACTTTATCGATCAAACCATACTTCATTGCTTCTTCAGCACTCATGAAGTTATCACGCTCAGTATCCTGAGCAATCTGCTCAATAGTTTGGCCAGAATGCTTCGCCATAATGCGATTAAGTCGGTCTTTTGTTTCTTGAATATTATTCGCTTGAATCTGAATATCCGTCGCTTGACCTTGAGCACCACCACTTGGCTGGTGAATCATGACACGAGAATTAGGCAGGCAGAAACGCTTACCTTCCGCTCCAGCATTCAATAAAAATGCTCCCATACTGCAAGCTTGGCCAATACACATGGTACTTACATTGGGCTTAATAAACTGCATAGTATCGTAAATCGACATACCCGCAGTGACAGAGCCACCAGGAGAGTTGATATACAAATGAATATCTTTATCTGGATTTTCAGATTCTAAAAATAACATCTGAGCAACAACCAGATTCGCCATATGGTCTTCGACTTGACCCACTATGAAAATAACACGCTCTTTTAATAAACGTGAATAAATATCGTATGAACGCTCTCCACGAGCGGTCTGCTCGACGACCATGGGGACTAACGCACCCATAATGTCATTACTTCTATCGGAATCAAACATCGATTCAAGCACTCCCTGACTCATTATTATCAGCAAAAAACAGCTACTTGGAATCAGTAGCTGTTTTTAGTTTAGACGGTGTTCTGAACGTTGTCAGTCACTCGAAGGATTGATTATTTAGATGCGTTAGCAGCCTTAATAACTTCTTCGTAGCCAGCTTCTGTTTCAGTCACTTTTGCACTTTCTAGAATTTTTTCAACAACCTGCTCTTCTAAAGCTAACGCTTCAACTTGAGCTTTCTGTTCAGGAGTATTCTTATAGTACTCACGAACTTGCTCAGGCTCTTGATAAGTAGAAGCTACTTCTTCAATCAAAGCATCAATTTTTTCTTCAGAAGCCGTCAATTCGAAGGCATCAATTGCAGCATTCATCAACAAGCCAACACGTACACGGCGATCAGCTTGCTCTTTGAACAATTCAGCTGGCAACATACTCGCATCGATACCCTGAGCACCACCAAACTGCTGAACAGCTTGCTGGCGAAGACGATCAATTTCCTGACCGGCTAATGCTGCAGGCACATCTATCTGGTTTGCCGTAACTAAACCTTCAATCACCTGATTTTTAACGTCGTTGCGAATCGCACGCTCTAGCTCACGATCCATATTAGCGCGAATATCTACTTTAAAGCTTGCTAGGTCTTTAGACTCAACACCAAAACCTTTGAAGAACTCTTCGTTCAATTCTGCTAGCTCAGGCTTTTTAACTTCTTTAACAGCAACTTTAAACTCTACCGCTTTACCCTGTAGGTCTTCTTTGTGGTAATCAGCAGGGAAAGAAAGCGCTATGGTCTTCTCATCGCCAGCCTTAAGACCTTCGATACCCGCTTCAAAACCAGGAATCATAGAGTTAGAACCCAACGTTAGGTTGTAACCTTCTGCCTTGCCGCCTTCAAATGCTTCACCATCAATGAAACCATCAAAATCAACAACGGCTTGGTCGCCATCAACAGCAGCTTCTGTAGACGCTTCCCACTTAGCTTGCTGCTTTTGTAATGTTTCAACCATAGTTTCAACATCAGCATCTGTTACTTCAGACTTCTTTTTGTTGACTTCAATACTAGCCAAATCCGCTAGAGTAATTTCTGGATACACTTCAAACGTTGCTACAAATTCAAGATCTTTGCCTGATTCATTAACAGTCGCTTCGAAGTTAGTTGGCATGCCGGCCATTTTAACGCCTTCTTTTGAAATCGCTTCAAAGAAAGAACGCTGCATTACTTGCTGTACAGCTTCTTGACGAGCTGGCTTACCAAACATTTTCTGTGCAACATTTGGTGGAATTTTGCCTTGACGGAAACCATCAATCTTACGGCCTTTAACCATACTTTTAAGAGCTACAACAACCTGACCATCAACGTCAGCGGCAGGAACGCCAATTGTCATCTTACGCTCTAGGCCTTGAGTAGTTTCGATAGAAATTTGCATGTTTGTCTCTCAGTTAATATTAACGTTTTGTCTAGCGATGCAGGTGCCTAGTTAAGTAAATAGCTAAATAATTAGGCATACAAATCAATTGTCAACGCACCTGACATCATAAAAGTCGCGCATTATATCTTAAGCTCTGTTACAGAACCATAGCTATCAATACACAGTATTGTTTCGTATAAGAATAGATAATGGGATTAAAGAATTATTTTTCAAGAGAGAAATTGAATTAAAACGAAATAAATATTTTTTTGAGGTAAATATAAGAGTAAAGCAGAGTAGAAAGGAATAAAACTTGGATATTTTAAAAATAAGTGGGGTGGCTGAAGGGGATCGACCCC
>JAWUVO010000088.1:0-28675 GCA_034112325.1 Bermanella sp.
ACCACAAACACACCAGTTCCGGCTTGGCCAAACGCTTTCATTAATGCGCTGTCATCAAATTCACCCACTATATTAGGTAATACATGATGGCGATCTAACCATTGTAATAATTGAGACTGCACCAGTGATAAGTCACTAGGCATTAAAAACGGCATACCCGTTAGGTTACTAGGGAAATCTGATTTAAGTTTATCTGCTAGGGCGGGCGCAGCTAAAAATGTAATGCCGCATTCTCCCAGTGCGTGGTTGTAACCTTTGATACCCAAACGGTGAGGGATTGGCCCATCTGCAATGACGATATCTAACTTATGCAGTGCTAAGTCCCCTAATAAGCTTTCAATGCTATTTTCTTTGCAAACAAATCGAATGGGTTCGTCTAAATGTAAGGCGGGTTCTAGCAATCTATAGGCAATCGATTTAGGCACCACATCGGCCACGCCAACTCTTAATAACTGGGCTCGGTTTTTTGGGGTGTTTTTGACGTTTTCTTCTAGCTCGTACCCCAAAGAAAAAATCTCATCAGCGTAGCCTAAAACCTTGCGCCCAGTTTCGGTTAGCTCAAGGTTTCGGCCCACTTTTTCAAATAGCGCATGGCCCAGTTGTTCTTCAAGTAATCTGACTTGGCCACTAATAGTTTGTGGTGTTATGTGCAGGTTTTCGCTGGCACGCATCACGCCGCCTTGTTTGGCGACGACCCAAAAATAGTGTAAGTGCTTGAAATTAATCATAATAAATACTTCGATAAAAACTGATGATTGATGTTGATAATACGAATATTACTTAGATACTAGCTTACTTATGATGAACATCCAAACTCAGTTTATCCAATAAGGGATACAGGAGAGCACCATGAAGGTACAAGTTAAAGCTAGGCACTTTTCACTAACAAAAGAGCTGAAGCAATATGTGAAGAAACGATTGAAATTTGCCCTAGGTACACGTTACCAGCAAGTAAAGCGCGTTGAAGTGATGTTATCTGACATTAATGGCCCAAAAGGTGGTGAAGACAAGCGTTGCAAAATTTTATTGAAAATTGAAGGGCAAACAGATGTTGTTGTAGATGATGTGCAATCCCATCTTTATTCAGCTATTGACCGTGCTGCAAGCCGTGCAAGCCGATCTGTATCAAAGAGAGTTACTAGATTACGCCATAAAGCAAAACGTTTTAAAGAGGCGGTTCAAGTGATCAAAACTAGTCAGCGAGACAAGTATTTAAAAGAGGATTATGACGAATACACAATGGCATCTGGAGTTTAAAAATGAGTACTGAAACCGTTAATTATCATGCTGGTGCAGAACTGTCCCAGCAAGTTAAAACTAAGTTGATTAAAAATACTTACTTGCTGCTGTCGATGACGCTGGTATTTAGCGGTGTCACGGCTGGACTATCAATGGCGTTTAATTTGCCACACCCAGGGTTGATTTTAACCCTAGTTGGTTTCTTTGGATTGCTGTTTGCCGTAACTAAGTTCCAAAACAGCGGTTTAGGTATTGTATTTGTATTCGCTTTAACGGGTTTTATGGGATTAACCTTAGGACCTATGTTAAATGCTTATCTTAGCTTGCCAAACGGAAGCAGTTTGGTAATGAATGCAATGTTTGCCACAGCAGCTATCTTTTTAAGTTTGTCGGCTTATGTACTGACCACCAAAAAAGATTTTAGCTTTATGGGCGGGTTTTTAACCGTCGGTATTTTAGTAGCATTTTTAGCTGGATTAGGCGCTTACTTTTTTGAAATGAAAAGCTTGTCTCTGGTTGTCTCGTCAATGTTTGTGCTGTTGATGTCTGGACTTATTTTATACGAGACCAGTAACATTATTAACGGTGGGCAAACTAATTACGTAATGGCTACAGTGACATTATTTGTTTCAATATTTAATTTATTTACAAGTCTGCTGCATTTAATGGGCTTTATGAACGAAGATTAAAACGTTACGACAACTTTTATAGACAAGCAGGAGAAAGATATGAATTTACAAAACTTATTGAATGAATTTATAGGCGGTTCCAAGCAGCAGCCTGTTTATCAAAAACTTGCAGGTGAGGGCCATAACCTTAAAAATATGACGGGTATGGTATCACGAAAAATTAGCTCTGGCTTAGGCTCTGGTTTAGGGTCTGGTGTTGCCATTGGTGGTATTGCAGCGCTATTAATTGGCAGTAAAAAAGCGCGTAAATTTGCAGGTTCGGCGGCTAAGATTGGAGGCGCGGCTTTGTTGGGTGGTCTAGCATTTAAAGCTGTTAAAGGTTGGCACGGATCACGAGTGTCGAATGTTCAAGAGTCGTCTCAACAAGATGCACAGTTTAGTCCTGAATTGGTGCCCAATGGCCCTGAGTCATTTGAAGCGCAAGCAAGCAGTAATTACGATTTTCAATTGGTGTTGATTAAGGCCATGATTGCGGCAGCAAAAGCTGATGGTCATATTGATGATGCCGAGCAAGATCGAATTTTTTCAGTTGTTGATAATATGGACTCGCCATCTGAATATAAGTCGATGATGATGGATTTATTGCGCTACCCATCAAGTGTGCAAGAACTTGCAGATTCGACACATGGTATCGAGCAAAAAACTGAAATATATTTAATATCTTGTTTTGCTGTTGATCTTACTAAAGAAGCTGAATGGGAATATTTAAAACGTTTAGAGTTAGCGCTGAAGTTACCACGAGGGTTGGCAGCTCAACTGCGTGAACAAGCATTAAATCCGGTATTAGAAGCAGCTTAATTTTTGAAGCGCTTTTTTATTAACTGAATTAAATATCAATAATTAGAAGGGAGACGCTTATCGAAGAGGTCTATTGTCAGCGAGATAAAAATCTTTGGATTGAATAGGGTTATTCTTTCCTAAAACGCGGTTTACCTTGGTAGCCGCGTTTTTTCTTGTTTACGATTTACGTCTTCAGTTGTGTTGCTACTTGCCGCTTAGGGCTCTCAGGTGCTCGTGTGCACTTAAACCTAGTCCTTCTAAGCTATAGCCGCCTTCTAGCATAGATATTATGCGTCCCTTGCTGTAGGTTTTGGCTAGGCTCATGGTCATTTGGGTTAACCAGTAGAAGTCATCTTCTATTAAGTCGATGTCTCCCATTGGGTCAAAAGTGTGTGCATCAAATCCAGCTGATAACAGAATAAGATCGGGTTTGAATTTAGAAATAGATTCCATTACTGGTTTTTCTACTAGCCTGCGATACTGAGTACTGGCTGTTTCAGCTTCTAAAGGTATGTTCAAAATATTATCTGCATCTACTTTCCAGTGGGAATAAGGAAAGTGAGGGTGTTGGAAGGTACTAATTACCAATACATCGTTTCTATTTTTAAATGCTTCGATGGTGCCGTTAGCTTGATGAACGTCAAAGTCGAAAATGGCCACTTTGTTAATACCAGGCTGGGTCAGTGCATATTCGGCAGCAAGAGCTATATTATTAACAAAGCAAAACCCTCTAGTTTTATTGGGTTCGGCATGATGACCTGGTGGCCGTATGGCGCAAAACACATTTTTGTAATCTTCATTCATTATACTGTCTACAGCTTGAATGCCAGATCCAGCGGCTTCTTCTGCAGCGCGTAACGTGTCGAAGGCAAGTGGTGTATCGGTATCGGCTAATATCATGCCCTTTTTTGGGCTTATTTGATAAAGCTGGTCGATATAACCGGAAGTATGCACCAGCTTAAAGTTTTCTTTGCTGGTAGGCTTGCAGAACTTGGTGTCTAAATCTTGCCATAAGCCAGACTGTCGCAGCTTTGCTTCCACAGCAAGGTTGCGCAATGGGCTCTCGGGATGCGAAGGTGGGACCGAATGTTGGTCAAAATCTGAGTGATGAATAAATAATGTCTTTGACATGCAGTATTAGCTTGAGCCTTGTTGAATAAGTCTATATAACTCAAATGGTTAATGGTTAACACCTTTATTTTAAGGGAATTATGAGTACTCGTTGGTTAGAACGTTTTTTTGAACCATCCAAAATCGCAGTAATTGGTGCCTCTGAACGAAAAGGCAGCATGGGTGGAGCGGTAATAAACAACCTTAAAACGTCTGCGTTTAAGGGTGGTATTTACGCGGTTAATATCAAGCGCTACAAGGCTGTGCACGGTGTTCCCTGCATATCTAAAATAGGGCGACTGCCTAAAGATGTTGACCTGGCGATTATATGTACACCTGCCCACACCATTGAAAAAATCATCAAACAACTAGGTCGCCACGGCATTCATGCGGTTATTATTTTAACCGGCGGCATATCTCGAAAGCGCGCCGAAGAATATCGCCCCTCAGCCGACCCAATCAAACAAATAGCTAAAGAATACGATGTAAGAATAATGGGCCCTGATTGTTTGGGGGTGTTGGTTCCAGATTTAAAATTAAATGCCAGTTACAGCCATGTGAGCGCTTTGCCCGGAAAGGTTGCCTACTTAGGTCAGTCAGGTACTTTAGCCAGTTCTTTGTTAGATTGGGCTCATGCCCGAGAAATAGGTTTTTCTCACTTTTTAACCATTGGTGAAAGTGTCGATGTGACTATGCCAGATGCCATCGATTACTTGTCTACTCAGCGAAATGTAAAAGCTATTATGCTGCATTTAGAGCAGGTGACTGACGCTAGGGCATTTGTTCGTGCGGTAAGAAATGCCTCGCGCAGTAAATTGGTTCTTGCCATTAAGAGTGGCCGTTTTCCAGAGTCACAAGCTGTTGTAGATGTGGTGCCACCAGGTTTAAGGCACAGAGATATGGTGTACGAGTCTATTCTATTACGCGCTGGTGTATTAAGAGTAGACAGCACTGAAGAGCTTTTTGAGTCGGTTGAATCACTTACCCGCATGAAGCCACTTAAAGGCGAGCGTTTGGCGATAATAGCCAATGGCATTGGTGGTGCTATTTTAGCCGTAGACCGGTTAATGCATGAAGGCGGTAAGCTAGCTAAGCTCTCGCAGCAAACAGTAGATGCATTATCTGAAATTTTACCTGCTTATTGGTCTCAGTCTAATCCCATAGACATTACCCCTGAAGCAGGTCCAATTATTTATAAAAAAGTCCTCGCAATAATCGAGCAGGATGTTGACGTTGATGGTATTTTGGTTTTATTTTCGCCTAATAGTGTTGTTAATAGTCAAGATGTGGCCAGTGTTGTAGTTAACCACGCCAAGTTTCATAGAAAGAATTTAATCACCAGTTGGATGGGAGGCGAAAGCGCAGAACGCAGCCGCCATATGTTCGATAGTGCAGGCCTACCTACCTACGACACTCCAGACAGAGCGATTAAAGCCTACATGCACATGGTTAGACACCAACGTAATCAGGCTTTATTAATTGAAACACCATCATCTCAGTTAGATGATTCTTCTATTGATAGGAAGCTTTGTCGTGGAATTATTTCTGCGGCTATGGCAGAAGACCGAGATTATTTAACTGCAAGAGAGTTTTATCAAATTGTTCAGGCCTATTCGATAAGAGTTGTACCCACTTCTTTTATCTCTGAAGGTTTTGTAGCCGAAGACGTAAATGTGAAATTTCCCGCTGCGGTTAAAATTATCCATAAAGAATACTGTCATCCGTTTGCTTATGGCCATAACCCAAGAGATCGTTGGCGTGGCGTGCTTACTAACATAAAAAATCCACAAGAACTTGAGCTAGCTTCTAAAGAGCTGCGCTCGCAAATAAGAAAGCGTTTCTCAGGTAGTAAAGTCCATGGCTTTAGTGTGCAGCCGATGCGCAGTGGTGAAGTTTTAAGTCAATTTAGTATGGGAATAACCCGTGATGAAGTGTTTGGGCCAATTATTATATTTGGCGGTGGCGGTGCAACTGCAAATATTATGGCAGATCGATTGGTACAGTTTCCGCCGTTGAATGATGTACTAGCCCGCCAGCTTATGGCAAAGACCCATATTTATAAAATATTGAAAGAACGTAGCCGACATTTAGAGCGCGATGAGGCTCAGTTATCACAAATGTTAATTCGGCTATCGCAAATGGCCATAGATTTACCGAATTTAAAAGGCTGTGAATTAAATGTAATCTTGCATCCAGTTGAAGGTTGTAAGGTGCTAGGCATGGCTGCAAACTTAGGCACCGAGCATAAGCTATGCATTATGCCTTACCCTGCCGAACACGATGCAACCCTAAATCTAAAAGGTGGCTTAAAGTTATTTGTCCGCGCAATAAGAGGTGAGGACGAACCAGCGTTAAAAATATTCCATGAAGCATTAAGCTCAGAGACATTAAGATATCGCTTTTTTACTTCTCGCAGGCACTTCAGGCATCAAGAGATGGCCAAATTTGCACAAATTGATTATGAACAAGAAATGGCGTTTGTAGCCGAAAATAAAGATGGTGAAATTTTAGGCGAAGTAAGAACTTGGACCGATGCATCAAACGTGCAAGCCGAGTTCTCGGTGCTGGTTGGCGATCAGGTTCAAGGTGTTGGTTTAGGTAATGCGCTGATGCAAAAAATGATTGAATATTGCAAAGCGAAGGGTACTGTGGAAATGATGGGGACGGTACTTGCTGACAATAAGCCAATGCTCAAATTAAGTAAAAGACTGGGTTTTGAGTCTCGTAAAACGGTTGACTTTGGTGTGGTCGAAATTGTACTGCCACTTAATGATGTTAAATTTGAATGGCAAAAGTCGCGACTATCGCATTTGCATAAACATTAACTGATTCAGTATTTAAAAATTAATAATCGGTATGCCGGTGCAATTTCAAATTCTTAAGGGGAATTAAGTGATTAAAGTAATGGTGGTAGATGATCACGACCTAGTGAGGCTTGGTATTGTAAGCTTGCTAGCCGACAGCGATTTAATTGAAGTAGTATCTCAAGCATGCAGTGGCGAGGAGGCATTAACAAATGCCAAATTAACAGAGCCAGATGTGGTGCTTATGGATATTAGAATGCCTGGTATTGGTGGGCTTGAGGCCACTCATAAGCTCCTGCGACAAAATGAAGATATTAAGGTTATTGCGGTAACGGCTTGCAATGAAGACCCATACGCCAATCGGTTGCTTGATGCAGGTGCGGCGGGTTACATGACCAAAGGCGCTAGCGCAGAAGAAATGGTGCAGGCCATTGTAAAAGTAAAAAGCGGTCAACGTTATATTAGTCCCGATATAGCTCAGCGCATGGCGCTTAAACCGTTTGAGAAAAAAGGAACGTCGTGTCCTTTTGACTTGCTGTCTGATAGAGAGTTACAAATCTCTGTTATGATCGCAAATTGTGATAAAGTGCAAAATATTAGTGACCAGCTATTTTTAAGCCCTAAAACGGTTAACACCTACCGTTACCGTATTTTTGAAAAATTAGAAATTTCTAGTGATGTAGAGCTAACACGGTTAGCGATTAGGCATGGCATGGTCGATATGGAATTAAATTAAAGATTTATAATTTACATGGCATTTGACTCCAAAAGTTTTTTAAGCAACGTATCTAACAAGCCCGGCGTGTATCAAATGCACGACACCGAAGGACACTTGCTATACGTAGGTAAAGCTAAAAACCTAAAAAATCGGCTTACCTCATATTTTAGTAATACTGGTCTAAATGCTAAAACTATGGCATTGGTTACCCGTATCGAAAGCATTGACGTAACCATTACCAGCAGCGAAACAGAAGCATTGCTGTTAGAAAATAATTTAATTAAGAAAAACAAACCGCCCTACAATATTCTTTTAAAAGACGATAAATCTTACCCTTATATTTTTTTATCTAATCATGAGTTTCCGCTGCTTGGTTATGCTCGGGGTAAAAAAAAGAAAAATGGTATTTATTTTGGGCCATTCCCCAGCTCTGGTGCTGTGCGTGAAAGCTTAAGTTTTTTACAAAAAGTATTTCGACTTAGAAATTGCGACGACAGCTATTTTAACAACCGCAGTCGTCCTTGCTTGCAGCATCAAATTGGCCGTTGTACAGCGCCTTGTGTTGATCTTATAACTAAGCAGCAATACGAGAAAGATTTAAGCCACGCTAAAATGTTCCTGCAAGGAAAAAATCCGTCTCTAATAAAAGAATTGCAGAACGACATGGAGGTGTTTGCATCTACCATGGAGTTTGAGCAAGCTGGTATTGCTCGAGATCAAATTCAGCATTTAAGAAAAGTGCAGGAATCTCAGGTGATTGAATCTGGCAATAGTAATGTAGATGTTGTTGCAATTGTTCAAGAGCAAAATGTCTGGGCTGTGCAAGTATTGAGTGTTCGGCATGGACAAATGCAGGGAAGCCGCTCGTATTATCCGCGATTCAATATGGGCGAGACGACTGAAGAAGCGTTAACTGCATTTGCTTCTCAATATTATTTAGTTATGGGTCGTGAAATTCCGGAACAAATAATTCTGTCGCACACATTAAATGACTTGCAGGTTATTCAGTCGGCCTTGAGTGAGCAAAAAGGCAAACAGGTAAAACTTTCTTGTTCTGTAAGGTCAGAGCGTCAACGCTGGCTTGATATGTCGCTGAACAATGCAAAGGATGCAGTGAGAGTTAAAATTCGAGACAAGCATCATCTGGTTGCTTTGTATGATGATTTAACGGCCGTATTGGCCCTTGATGAAGCACCAACAAGAATGGAATGCTTTGATATAAGTCATAGCAGTGGTGAAGCCACAGTGGCGTCCTGTGTTGTATTTAATCGAGATGGGCCACTGAAAAGCGATTACCGTAAATTTAATATTGAAGGCATAGAAGGCGGGGACGATTATGCGGCTATGGATCAGGCATTAAGTCGTCGTTTCAAAAAAGTGACCGAAGATAAGATGCCAGACCTTTTGTTAATTGATGGTGGTAAAGGGCAGGTGGGTATTGCCAGAAAGATCTTAGCTGATTTAAATTTATCCAGTAAAATTAAACTTTTAGGGGTATCTAAGGGGCCAGCTCGAAAAGCGGGTATGGAAGTTCTTTTATATGAAGGCAATGAGTTTACTTTAGATGTTGCTTCTCCGGCCTTGCACTTAATTCAGCAAATACGAGATGAGTCTCACCGTTTTGCCATTACAGGGCACCGTGCGCGACGCGCTAAAGCTCGGGGGCGTTCAGTTTTAGAGGATATTGAAGGAATAGGTCCAAAAAGACGTAGGGAGCTGTTAAGATTCTTTGGAGACGTGGGTCAAATTAAGTCGGCCAATGTTGACGAGATAGCTAAAGTTCCAGGGATTAGCCGTCAATTGGCTCAGGAAATATACGATAACCTTCATGGTTAATGTTTGCAGTATTTATGCCTTGTGTGTCCGTTTTTTATACAGCGTTTACCGTCATGGGTTTTTATGAAATTTTTAGATAATAAAGTGAAGTCGTTATGCCGTTAAATTTACCAAATATTTTAACCTCAATCAGGGTAATTCTTATCCCTATAATGGTTGCTGTATTTTATTTACCTTATTACTGGGCAAGTTTCGCAGCGGCCGTGGTATTTTGGTTTGCTTGTATTACTGATTATTGGGACGGTTATTTAGCTAGAAAAATGAATTTGATGACGCCATTTGGTGCTTTTTTAGACCCGGTTGCAGATAAGTTAATTGTTGTTATCTCGCTTATGATTATTGTTGAGCGAGACAGTAATTTATGGCTAACAATACCTGCTCTTATAATTGTGGCCAGAGAGGTGGTTATTTCTGCGCTAAGAGAATGGATGGCTGAAATGAATAAATCAGCCGATGTTGCAGTAAGTTCTGTAGGGAAAGCAAAAACGCTAATTCAAATGGTAGCTATAACGGGCTTACTTGGAATTGAACCAGCAGGTACCAATGGCTTAATATCCAGTGACGGTTGGTATTATTCGGCTGTGTTTATTCTAATTTTTGCAGCGGCTCTTACCCTTTGGTCGATGATGTCTTATCTCAAGGCAGCTTGGCCTGTATTAAAGAGCACTGAGCTGTAAGTTATTCAGAAATAAGGAAAAAAACCGTTGACAGTTCCGTTCGATTCATTAAAATACGCCTCGTTGTCAAGACGACGACATGTGCGGGAATAGCTCAGTTGGTAGAGCACGACCTTGCCAAGGTCGGGGTCGCGAGTTCGAATCTCGTTTCCCGCTCCAAATCATCTTAGTAATAGGGTGTTGTTAAGTTTCTAAGGAAATTTAATTAAGTTAAAGATTAGAGTAGTTGTACACCGAAAGGACTCTTAATCTGATAACCGTGGCGCGATGGTAGAGTGGTTATGCAGCGGACTGCAACTCCGTCTACGCCGGTTCGATTCCGGCTCGCGCCTCCACATAAACGAATGCAAATTTGTTCATGTGTGCCCAAAAGGCAATCGCTTTTCTTAAATGTGGGGCGGTGGTGAAATTGGTAGACACGCAAGATTTAAAATCTTGTTTCCTATGGAAGTGCCGGTTCGATTCCGGCTCGCCCCACCATCTTAAGAAGCCAGCAGAAATGCTAGTTGTAGCGAAAACAGTCAGAGGTTAATCAGAAATGGTTAGCCTTTTTTTGTGCCTGTTGTTTAGTTGAGTGTTTACTTGAGTGTTTACTTGAGTGTTCACTTGAGATGTATGGTTCTCGGGTCAATGGGTAGTTTAATCAAAACTCCTTTATTTTATTTGTAACACAAACCCATTTTTAAAAATGTCGTTGGCTAAATCATTATGTTGATTATGATTGATTATCCAATTATGTTTTTGCTCTAAGACTCTTGTAATGATTGTTGATTCAAATGGTTTTTTTTCTGCCACTTCTTTGTAACTTGCTACCTCCATTAATGAACTGTTTTCAGCTGCTCTAATTATTAATATATCAACAATGGTATTGTTTATTCTAGTGGTAGATTTAAGCCCTTCGGTAAGTAGAATATTTTTATTGTTTGGATTAGTGGAATAGTTTTTCACATTATTTTTAGAAAGCTTTAGCAGGTAGGACTGTGGTGGTTTATCAATTTGTTTGATAATCGCTAGCACTGTTTGTAAGTTTTCAGCTTCAGGGGAGGCTAGCAGGGTATTACCGGATACGTTATAACCACTAGAGTCACTCACCAAGTGCTCAAGCACAGCTGATACTTGTTCAGGCGATTTAAAGTTCAGTTGCACCGCAGTGTGCGGCTTTTGTTCAGAGCAGGCGGATAAAAAACTAACCACCAGGCAGCTGATAGTTAGTTTAATAATTATTGATTTGAAATGCGCTAAAAAGATAGGTGCCAAATAAATAGGTGCTAAATAGATAGGTGCTAAATAGATAGGCGCTTGGTATCGGTAATCTGTTTTCCATAAGTCCACCATTTATTAAAGCGCTCCATAAAGTGTTTGATTTTTGAACGATCAGAATAACAAACTCTACTTTCGTTACCTTTAAAGTCTAGCCAAGTATTGCTGTCAAAAACCCAGTGGCTGGTGACAGGCTCGCTAGAGGCTTTTATTTTAATAAAAGAGGGCAGTCGGTCGGCCAACCTAAAAAGTGCAGTATCATTAAATTTAGGCTGGTAATTTGTAATTAAAATATAGCATTTAAAATGTTTATTGGTACGCGCCATAATTTTCAAGCGATTAAGTAGATTTTTGTTAGAGCAAAGCGGATGCTGAATATCATTTATACATAAAATAACTGATCGGCTTACCTGGCTTAAGGCTATGTCTAAATAGCCTTCGGCTTGAATAATAGAGTCGCCGTGATGTATTTGTTGATCTGATTTCATATAATACTGGCTGTCTTCAGATTCGTCCTGACTGAATACTCTATGCTCCATATCAATATGCGGAATATTGGCATCTTCATAAGGGACTGAGAAAGCTTCAAAGCCATTGCTTCGGTAAAATTCATATGCATGGCATTGCGCACTTAGCACAAGGCGGGTGTATCGTTTCTGGGATGAGTGACGTTTTATGTGGTCTAAAATTTTACTGCCTACACCGTTGGCACGAAAGGCTTTAAGAACTGCCATTCTGCCAATTTTTTTATTGCCCACTAGTCTTGCGCAGCCAACTGCATCGCCATTTATGTAGGCTATAAAGTGCTCACTGTTAGCATCATCATTATCCCATTCAAGGCGTTCATCTACGCCTTGCTCAATGACAAAAACCTGTCTTCTGATTTCTTTTAATGAAACCCGATCTTTGTCCCAGCTTGCACTTTTAACTTTTATTTCGCTCATAACATCCACTGTATTCGGCGCGCTAACTAAAATCTTAATTTTAGAGCTTTTTGTTAATTTTATTTATTCAATATCGTCAAAGTATAAATAATTACTGTTTATCAAGCTTAGCAAAATATCTTGATTTGGTTTTGTTGAAATTAGGTCTGTTAAGTCAGATATCTTGTTATGGCGGTTATTAGCCAGTATTTCGATTAGTCGTTTAGCTGAAGTTTCATTATCGTAGCTGTATTCGATCCCATTTACGAACAGATGCAAGGTTTCACCGTCTAGGAAGTAAGCCCAGCGAGTGGTTTCGTTTTGAGTAAGGCGGTGCTGATTAGTCATCAAGGGTGTTATCTCATCCCATTCTAGCGACTCTTCGAGCTGTTCGTGCAAATCTTCATATTTAGTTTCAGTCATGGTTTCAGCTAGCCAGCGGCGGGCCAAGGTTTGATCTGAAAGCTTTGATTTAACAATTTCTAAAATCCGCTCAGCGCTTGCATCGTCTATTAACGCGGGAGATTTACTCGCGTTGCTTTGGCTAGGGTCTGAATATCTGTTGAATTCAGACAGTGGAATGCTGGCTAGATCTGATATACCTTGAAGTACAGCGGTCTCATTAGGCGCTCTAAAGCCAATTGAGAACGTCATGCAATCGTTTTCAGCTACACCGTTGTGTGCATACATAGGCGGAATATAAAGTAAGTCGCCAGGGTTGACTGTCCATTCGTCAGTAACATGCATTGTATTTAGTATACTTAGTTTTGAGTCGTTTCTTAGCTCTGTATCTGATTTGCATTTTGGGCCTAGCTGCCATTTTCTCTGGCCTTCTGCTTGTAGCAGAAATACATCATATTGATCGTAATGCGGGCCAACACTGCCACCTTTTGGAGCAAAGCTAACCATAATGTCGTCTAAGCGCCAGCTAGGAAGGAAGTTGAAATGCTCAAGTAGATCTGCCATTTCTGGTACCCACTGGTCAACAGCCTGAACCAGTAGGGTCCAATTGCTATCGGGTAAGCTTTCAAAACGATCTTCGCTAAATGGACCATTTTCCAGTTCCCATTTTGTATTGGGTCCATCTTCTAGGATGATTCTTGATTCAATATCTTCTTCTAGCGCTAAACCAGCTACTTCGTCAGGGTCAATGGGACTTTCAAAATCTGGAAAGGCATTTCTAATTAATAGCGGCTTTTTCTGCCAGTATTCTGTTAAAAAGGTTTCGATAGAAATGTTGCCGAATAAACTCATAATCTGTACTCAAAAAAAATCCCGCCGTAGCGGGATTAAATATCAATAAAATAACATTAGATAGCTTTAGCTTGTTCTATTGCATTACCAATGTAGCTGGCAGGTGTCATAGCTACAAGCGCATCTTTTTCGGCTTGTGGTAGCTCTAAGCTGCCAACAAACTCAATCATCATATCTTTAGTAATAGCTTTACCGCGTGTAAATGCTTTAAGTTTTTCGTATGGCTGTTCAATGCCAAAGCGACGCATAACCGTTTGAATCGGTTCGGCAAGAACTTCGTATGCATTTTCTAAGTCGGCTGCGATAGATGCTTCATTCACTTTTAGTTTACTAATACCCTTAAGTGATGACTGATAAGCGATTAGGCTGTAGCCAAGACCAACACCCATGTTACGCAGAACAGTCGAGTCAGTAAGGTCACGCTGCCAGCGCGATATAGGCAGTTTTTGAGACAGGTGGTTCATTACTGCATTTGCAATGCCTAAGTTGCCTTCAGAGTTTTCGAAGTCAATAGGGTTAACTTTATGCGGCATAGTAGACGAGCCCACTTCGCCAGCTATTGTTCTCTGTTTGAAATAACCGTTGGAGATGTAAGCCCAAATGTCACGGTCAAAATCAATAAGAATAGTGTTAAAGCGCGCAATAACATCAAACAGCTCAGCAATGTAGTCGTGAGGCTCAATTTGAGTTGTATACGGGTTAAACGCTAGTCCAAGACCAGTAATAAAGGTTTCAGCATTTTCTGCCCAGTCTATATTTGGGTAAGCAGATATGTGTGCATTGTAGTTGCCCACCGCGCCATTCATTTTACCAAGCAGTTCAACTTGTTTAAGTTGGCTTATTTGGCGACGCATACGTGCCGTTACGTTAGCAAATTCTTTGCCTAGAGTAGTAGGCGAGGCTGTTTGGCCATGCGTGCGAGACAGCATAGGAACTTCAGCTTGTTCGCGGGCGATCTGGGCAATGGCTTCACTTACTTTTTCCATGTATGGAAGTACAACTTCGTCGCGGCCGGCTTTAAGCATAAGAGCGTGCGATAGGTTGTTTATATCTTCTGAGGTACAGGCAAAGTGAACAAACTCAGTAATGGCAGCTAGTTCTGTATTTACTTCAATTTTTTCTTTAATGAAGTACTCAACTGCTTTTACATCGTGATTAGTAGTGCTTTCGATATCTTTGATGCGCTGAGCGTCGGCTTCGCAGAAATTATCTACAATAGCGTTTAACACATCATTAGCTTCAGTACTAAGGGCAGGAACCTCTGCTACTTGCTGGTGATCAGCAAGACGTTGCAACCAGCGGATCTCTACTTGAACGCGATACTTGATTAGACCGAATTCACTGAAAATACTTCTTAATTCAGATGTTTTACTACCATAGCGGCCATCGATTGGTGATACAGCGCTTAGTGCAGATAAATCCATGAGATTCCTCATTTCTGGTGTGCAGGGCAAATTTGGCGCAAATTATATAGCAAAGTTAAGGGTATATCAGGCATTACTTTTAATATTTCCTTTTGAGAATGCTGGTTTTAGCTATATACCCAAGAGAATATGATGGCTAAAATGCGCATTATGTTGATTATTTCTATATAGAGTTATTTTTGTGTCTAATTATTTTTTACAAGTTTGGAAGTCAGTACGTTCAATAGGCTGGGTTTTGCTGTTAAACGTGGCGTTGGTTACAGGACTTTCATTAAGCTTTGTTAGTTATTTTCCTGATTCGGGTTCTTTGTTAGACAGTGCTTATCAAATTGGACTGCTGCCCGCTGTTTGGGGGCTTTATGCAATTATAGCTATTATTGTATCTATCCCTATTTTAGCTATCCCAAAGTTAAGATTACCGTTAATGCTACTGCTAGCGACTATTTCAGGCACCTTAGCTGTCATCGTTTTTATTGATAATTATATATATGGCATTTTTAATTTTCATATTAACTGGTTTTTTATTACAGCATTTTTACAAGATGAAGGTGGGGAGTTTTTTGATGTAGCACCTAAAACATATGCGTTATTTACCTTTGTATCGATAATGGTGACGTTCTATCAGTTATTTGTCATCTGGTTAGTAGAGCGCAGACTGCTTGTCAGAAAACGTTTCAAATTTTTAGGCGCTATTTTATTTGTAGTTATATTTTTAAATGTCGTGTTTATCAATGTCACACATTCATGGGCGTATGCGCAAAATCATATGGCGATCACCTCTATTAGCGGCCACGTTCCATTTTATTTCCCAATACACTCTCGCTCGGTAAAAAAGAACGATGCACTGGCTTCGTTGGCAGGTGATAGTGCCGGTAGCGCGATTCAAAATTCTTCTATCAATTACCCTCGTGCACCCATGCAATGTAGTAGCCAGAGTGACTCCTCGGCAGACAAACCAAATATTATTATGGTGGTGTTAGAAAGTTGGCGTGGTGATACTTTAGATGCTGAGGTAGCACCCAATACCTATGCTATTGCACAGCAATCAAATTGGTTTAAGCAACACCATTCTAGCGGCACGGTAACTACTCGTGGGATATTTTCGTTAATGTATGGAATGGTGCCAACTTACATGGATAATGTAGTTGCTAATAACGGTGTCGGTGGCCCAGTGCTATTAAATGTTTTAAAAGACAAGGGCTATAACTTTGGTGTTTATCCTAGCGGTGATATAGATCGGATCAAATTGACAGATACCAGTTTTTTACCAATTAAAGAGTTTGTTGAGCATGGTCAAGGTAAAAACACCATTGAAAAAGATTATGATGTACTTAATAAAATGACAGCAAAATTAGAAGAGGGCGACGATCCTGTATTCGGTTTTATGTTTTTTAACTCCACTCATTATTTGTACTATTACCCTGATCAGTTTGAAAAATTTAAACCTACAAAAAAACCCAGTTTAGTAGATTTTAAAAACGGCGAAGATCCAACTCCTTATATAAACCGCTACAAAAATAGCATTTATTTTATCGACAGCTTAATTGGTAAGTTAGTTGATAAGTTAAAGCAAACTGGTAAGTGGGAGAATACTATTTTGATTATTACATCGGATCATGCAGAAGAGTTTGCCGATACTCAGGCTTCTAGATTTGGCCATGGTAGTAATTATACTCGTTACCAGAGTCACGTGCCTTTGGTGATTCATTGGCCAAATAAGCTTAAAAAAGACTATGAGCATAGAACGGCTAGTATCGATTTGTCCGCTACTTTACTGCAAGATGCTTTAGGATGTAGTAATCCTATTGGTGACTTTAGTAATGGTCTGAATTTATTCTCAGAAGAAACTAACCCAGTTCAAATTATGGCCAGTTATTATAATTATGCTTTTGTAACAGAGCAGGGCAGCTTTATTCAAAATCCTATCGGTTTACTTGAAAGCAGAGATAATGAAGATAGGCCTAGCGAGGATTTAAAGTTAAATCCTAAAGAAGCGTTTAGCGCATTGCAGCAGATGCAGCATTTCTATAAAAAATAAAGCCGAGGCACGGCTTTATTTTACATTTCTTGCAAAGCACTTTTTGCAGCTTTATTTAGCTTGTTTCGACTGATAATAAAGTGCCAACGCCTGCCACCCACCTGTCTCCATAATATAGCCGACCTAACAGCGCATAATAGCAATGCACGGATTTTATTTGCTGTGGCGGGGTTTCTTAAGTGCTGGGCGTCGCCTGTAACATGGATTCTAAATTTAAAGGTACTTAGTGTTTCTTGGTATAAACCAGAAAGGTTGGCCATTAAGTTTTCATGTGTACTATGAAAATGCTCTAATTGACGGGTAGATTTTTCAATGCCAGTGCTAATTTTTTTCATCATCTCAGGATTTTTTTGTGCCTTCGACTCAAGATGCAGTGCACCAAGCGCATAGCGCATTATATCAGGCGATGAGCCTGTTTTATTCTTACCATCAGTTAAAAAACACACCTCTTGAAAACCCAGTTTTAAATTAGATTTAGACCCACCATAAATATCATCTGTTGAATCTGGGTTGGTAACAAATAAGCTTTCTATGCAGGTTTTTAATTCGCTTTCTTCAACGTTACCTGTTTTGGCCAGCTGCTCAACTAAGTTTGTTGCTTGCAGCAAGCCTGCCAATGCGGTTACTTGATCGAAAATTTTGTTTGTACTCATTATATAGCTCTTGCAGCTGGAGTATTAAATTGAGAACTTAAAGTTGTTTTTTCAATTACACCGCCACCTAAGCATACGCTGTCTTGATAAAATACCACTGACTGTCCTGGCGTAACTGCTCGCTGGGGTTCGTCAAAGCTAACAAAATACTCACCATCTTTAACCGTTACGGTACACGCTTGGTCTGGTTGGCGATATCGAATTTTGGCTGTGCATTTAAATTCAGTCTCACTTGGCTCTCCGTTAACCCAAAATATTTGGTTGCTAGTTAGGCTTTCGCTAAAAAGAAGAGGGTGGTCTTTGCCCTGGCCGACAATTAAATTGTTATTGTCTAAATCTTTTTTCACCACATACCAAGGCTGTTCACCATGATTTTTAGTACCGCCTATGCCTATGCCTTGGCGCTGCCCTAATGTGTAATACATTAGACCTTCATGTTTGCCAATTTCTTCGCCTTCAGAGGTTAAAATATTGCCTGGTTGTGCAGGCAAATATTGCTGTAAGAAATCTTTAAATCGACGTTCACCAATAAAACAAATGCCTGTGCTATCTTTCTTTTTAGCAGTGGCAAGTTGCTGTTCTTCTGCGATTCTACGAACTTCTGGTTTTTCAAGTTCGCCGACAGGGAATAGAGTTTGCTGTATTTCTTCTGCCCCTACTGCGTGTAAAAAATAGCTTTGGTCTTTGTTGGAATCAAGCCCACGTAATAAAAGCGTTTTATCGCCAGTATCTTTCCTTCTTACGTAGTGGCCTGTGGCAATGTAGTCAGCTCCCAATACTTTTGTATATTCTAGAAAGGCCTTAAATTTAATTTCTCTATTGCAAAGGATGTCTGGATTTGGTGTGCGGCCTGCTTTGTACTCTTCTAAAAAATGTTCAAATACATTGTCCCAGTACTCGGCTGCAAAATTGGCAGTATGCAGTTTAATACCAAGTTTGTCGGATACAGCTTGTGCATCTTTTAAATCTTCAATAGCTGTGCAGTAATCTGTGCCATCATCTTCGTCCCAGTTTTTCATGAATAGGCCTTCAACTTGATAGCCTTGTTCAATTAAAAGGTAAGCCGAAACCGACGAGTCTACACCGCCTGACATGCCGACAATTACTTTTGTTTCCGATATTGGTTTAGTCATTAGGGTGCTCATAAATAATGTCTAGCGGGTATGATTTGCCGTCTAGGTAATCTTCAGCGCACTTTATTACTAGTGGGCTACGGGCTTTGCCGCTTGATTTAAGTTGTTCTAGGGTAAGCCATTTTATTCCAATAATTCCATCATCCAACACCACCGAGGGATCGTAAGACTCTGAACGCCCGATAAAGCAGTGGCGATGGTAAGTCACGTCATTGGACGGTGCTGTATATGAGTAAAATCCAGCGTATGCAGTAATAATGCATGTATGCCCGGTTTCCTCTGTGACTTCTCGTTTGCAGGCATCGATCAATGTTTCGCCTGCCTCGAGGTGCCCAGCGGGCTGGTTGTAAACGGTTTTGCCATTATCTATTTCTTCAACAAACAGCATTTTGCCGTCTTGCTCAATAATAGTGGCGACAGTGGAGTTTGGCTTGTATCTCATGGCTTACCTGAATCTATTTGGATGTAGCTGCGCCTAAGGTTTTTTAAGCTCACGCATTTTATCTAACTTACGGTGCTTTGAATACGTTGGTTTTTTTGTGGGTGTTAGATTAACCTCTAATTCTTTATATTCTCCGGGTTTTATATCAGTAATGATCCATTCACCTATCTTTGCTCGTATCAGTCTTAGTGTAGGGTGGTTAACAGCTGCAGTCATGCGTCTTACTTGGCGATTTCGTCCTTCGTAAATAGTAATTTCTATCCAGCTAGTGGGTATGTTTGCTCTTTGCCTAATTGGCGGATTTCTTTCCCATATGTCAGGTTCTTCGATGATCCTAGCTTTTGCAGGCTTGGTAATGCCGTCCTTTAGGTGAACGCCATCGCGTAGTATTTGGATTTCTTCGTCCGAGGGTATTCCCTCGACCTGAACCCAATAAGTCTTTTCGGATTTGTGCTTTGGGTCAGCTATCCTATGCTGTAGGTAGCCGTCATCTGTTAAGGCAAGCAGCCCTTCAGAATCATAATCAAGTCGGCCGGCTGCATAAATATTAGGAATATCTATGTACTCAGCTAAGTTCTTTTTGTCGGTTCCTTCAGAGGTAAACTGCGAAAGTACCTTGAATGGTTTGTTAAATAAAATAAGTTTAGCCATGAGTTCTTGTAATAAAATTACCAAAATAGGGTGTTAAAATTGTTAACACACGGGGATTTGTAGAAAATCTACAAAAAAACATTTTGATTATATCATTGCATGGTATAATTGGCTCTATATAGGTGATATAGCGCCTAATAATCCCGTAAGAAGCTAAAAAGTATTCTGTCTATTATAGGCTCTTATAAAGGTGGTAGAGCGGCCATAAGCTGCACTACCGAAGTTCAGGCGACACAGCAAAATTATTAGGATTGGCAATGACCAGCAATACTCCAGACATTATTTATACATACACAGACGAAGCTCCTGCGTTAGCGACATATTCTTTGCTTCCGATTATCAAAGCATTCTCTAAACCAGCCAACATCACTATCACTATTAAAGATATATCATTGGCTGGCCGCATTCTTTCTAGCTTTCCTGAGCACTTAAAGCCTGAACAACAGCAGGCTGATGATTTGAATGAGTTAGGTTTATTGGCTTTGGATCCATCTGCAAATATTGTTAAATTGCCGAATATTAGTGCGTCTATCCCACAACTGCGCGCAGCAATAACAGAACTACAGTCTCAAGGCTATGCCATTCCAAGTTACCCGGTTAACCCTAAAAATGATGACGAAATATCTATTCAAGCTAAGTACTCAAAAATATTAGGCAGTGCAGTTAACCCTGTTTTACGTGAAGGCAATAGTGATCGACGTGTTGCTAAAGCGGTTAAGGAATACGCGAAAAAGAATCCTCATTCCATGGGTAAGTGGGATGCAAGTAGTAAAACTCATGTTGCTAGTATGGCTTCGGGAGATTTTTACGGCAGTGAAAAATCAGTAGTTTTACCAACAGCGGGCGATGTAAAGATCGTACTTACTGACAGTGCTGGAAAAACTATTACATTAAAAGATAAAGTATCGCTTCAAGCTAATGAAGTAATTGACGCTTCAGTTATGAGTGCTGCTCCGTTACGTGATTTTTTTGAAGCTGAGATGCAAGATGCTAAAGCAAACGACGTAATGTTATCCCTTCACCTGAAAGCCACCATGATGAAGATAAGTGACCCAGTAATGTTTGGGCACGCTGTGACTGTTTATTACAAAGACGTGTTTGAAAAGCATGCAGACCTTTTTGCAGAATTAGGTGTAAATGCGAATAACGGTCTTGGTGATGTGTACGAAAAAATAAAATCACTCTCAAGCGAGCAACAAGCTGAAATTGAGGCCGATATTCAAGCCGTTTATAGTGTAAGGCCTTCTTTGGCGATGGTCGATTCTGACAAAGGTATTACTAATTTACATGTCCCTAGTGATGTAATTGTAGACGCATCGATGCCTGCAGCTATCCGTGCATCAGGTATGATGTGGGGCGCAGATGGAAAACTGCACGATACCAAGGCTATGATACCAGATCGTTGTTACGCTGAGATTTTCCAAGAGACTATTGAGTTCTGTAAAAATAATGGTGCATTCGATGTTACTACTATGGGTAACGTTTCAAACGTTGGCCTAATGGCTCAAAAAGCTGAAGAATACGGTTCTCATGATAAGACCTTTATCATTCAAAATGCAGGCACGGTTAAAGTTATTGCCGAAGATGGCTCTGTATTAATTGAACATGCTGTCGAGGCGGCTGATATTTGGCGCATGTGTCAAACTAAAGACGCTCCTATTCAAGATTGGGTAAAATTAGCGGTTAGTCGTGCAAAGGCAACAGGCCAGCCAGCTGTATTTTGGTTAGATTCTAATCGTGGTCATGACTCTAATTTAATCACCATTGTTGAAAAATACCTGAAAGACTACGATCTTTCCGACTTAGAAATTTTAATTAAATCTCCTGTGGATGCCATTAATTATACAATGGAGCGCGTCAAGCGCGGCGAAGACACTATATCTGTGACAGGCAATGTATTGCGTGACTACCTAACTGATTTATTTCCTATTTTGGAGCTTGGTACCAGCGCAAAAATGCTGTCTATAGTTCCTTTGCTTGCAGGCGGTGGTTTGTATGAAACTGGAGCCGGTGGCTCAGCACCTAAACATGCTCAGCAGCTTACCGAAGAAGGCCATTTACGTTGGGATTCTTTGGGTGAGTTCCTAGCATTAGCGGTATCGTTGGAAGACTTAGGCAATAAAACGGGTAACCAAAAAGCGGTTGTTTTAGGTGATGCTCTGAATGATGCCACATCTAAGTTTCTAGACAATGATCGCTCTCCTCTGAGAACCGTTGGCCAAGTAGATAATCGCGGAAGTCATTATTATTTGGCTCTATATTGGGCTGAATCTTTAGCGGCACAAGACATCGATGCCGAGCTGAAGTCATTATTCTCTGGTGTAGCGCATAAATTAGAGGCGTCTCGCTCAGACATTATTAATGAATTAAGTGAAGTGCAGGGCAGTAGTGTCGATATTGGTGGTTATTATCACCCTGATATTGCGCTAATGGAGAAGGTAATGAGACCAAGTAAGTCTCTAAATACGATTATTAATTCTATTTAATTAAGTCTATTTATGAGCTTCAGCCTGATACTTATGTATCAGGCATAAAAAAACCCGATTTTATCGGGTTTTTTTTATGGCCTTTGCTAATGCAGGCTTACTAAATAGGGTCTAACTGTGCAGGTTCTCAAACGTTCTCTGTTTCACTTGCACCAAGTACTTTTTCTGCATTTTCAGTTTGCTTATCAATGTTTGGAGACAGCATATCAAGAGGTGTTATATCGATTGCGTGAGTTCCGGTATTGCTTGGCTTAGTATCAAATTGAACCGATTGCCCAGCCTTTAGGGTTTTATAGCCTTCTGATTGAATAGAAGAGTAGTGTGCAAAAAGATCTTCCTCACCGTCGGTAGCAACAATAAAGCCGTAACCCTTGGCATTATTAAACCATTTCACTTTCCCTGTTTGCATTTGATTTCTACTCCGAAAACAGACTTGTATTTATTATTATTGGAACCATATAGTCTTAATAGTAAGACTCAGTTGCCGACTTAGTTATTGAAAGTTACATTGTGTTAATAATTCTCCCTTGTCAAGGGCAGAAGCGGTATTTTTTAAAAGCTAATAGTAAAAAACAACAAGGTACGCAGAATGTTGGAAAATAATCTAACCTTATCTATAGATGACCACCAAGAAGATAATGATCATGGCATTGCGGTGGCACCGGTAAAGCCAGAGCTTAAGCGTCCATCTTTATTTAAGGTGATTATGTTAAATGACGACTTTACCCCGATGGATTTTGTGATTGAGGTACTTACTCGATATTTTATGATGGATATGGAGAAAGCGGCCCAAGTTATGCTTGCTGTACATACACAAGGGAGTGCCGTATGCGGAATCTACACCAAGGATATAGCTGAAACAAAAGCGGCATACGTCATTGCTTTTGCAAAAGAAAATCAACATCCGCTAATGTGTGATGTCCAAGAAGTTAGTTAGAGGGAAGTTATATGTTAAATCGTGATTTAGAGTCCACCCTGAATACGGCTTTCAAAGAAGCCCGTGCAAAGCATCATGAATTCATGACTGTTGAGCACCTTTTGCTGGCGCTTATTTCCAACGAAGCGGCAAAAGAGGTATTAATAGCCTGCGGAGCTGAGCTAGACCGACTAGCTAAAGATTTACAAGACTTTGTAGATTCAACTACGCCTTTATTGCCTGAAGATGAAATGGAGCGAGAAACACAGCCCACTCTTGGTTTTCAAAGAGTACTTCAGCGCGCTGTGTTCCATGTTCAGAGTTCTGGTAAGTCTGAGGTTACAGGCGCTAATGTTTTGGTGGCTATTTTCAGTGAGCAAGAGAGCCAGGCAGTATACTTCCTTAAACAGCAGAATATTGCCCGAATTGATGTGGTTAATTTTATCAGTCACGGTATTTCTAAATTAACACAGGACCAAGATGACTCTGAGGTCGAAGGCTTAGACGATGAAGCGACCCAAGATTCCTCTCCAAGTGCCCTTGAGAATTATGCTGTAAACCTAAACAAGATGGCCAAAGAGGGTAAGATTGACCCGCTTATTGGTCGCGATGAAGAGCTATTACGTTGCATTCAAATTTTATCGCGCAGAAGAAAGAATAACCCATTATTTGTAGGTGAGTCTGGGGTTGGTAAAACAGCCATCGCAGAAGGTTTAGCAAAACGTATTGTTGAACAAAAAATACCAGAAGTAATGAAAGATGCGGTGGTCTATAGCCTGGACATGGGTGCTTTATTAGCGGGAACTAAATATCGAGGAGACTTTGAAAAACGCTTCAAAGGATTGTTAGCCGATTTGAAAAAACAACCACATTCAATTTTGTTTATTGATGAGATTCATACAATTATTGGAGCCGGAGCTGCATCTGGCGGAGTGATGGACGCATCGAATCTTTTAAAACCTTTACTAAGTGGCGGCGATTTACGCTGCATGGGCTCCACTACTTTTTCTGAGTTCCGTGGGATATTTGAGAAAGACAGTGCATTAGCTAGGCGTTTTCAAAAGATCGATATATCTGAGCCTAATGTAGAGGACACTTACAAGATACTTAAAGGCTTGAAGTCACAATTTGAAGATCACCATAATCTTAAATACACAGACAAAGCATTAAGAGCAGCATCTGAATTAGCTGACCGCTATATTCGTGATCGCAACATGCCCGACAAGGCAATTGATGTTATTGATGAGGCTGGTGCAAGTCAGCAGTTATTGGCGCCTAGTAAGCGTAAAAAAGTGATTCAGGTTTCTGATGTGGAAAAAGTAGTGGCAAAAATTGCACGTATTCCACCTAGGACGGTTAACTCTGATGATAAAAAATCTTTACAAGACTTAGAAAAGAACATGAAGATGATGGTTTACGGTCAAGATCCAGCTGTAACCACGCTATCAAACGCTATTAAGTTATCAAGGGCGGGTCTTAAGGCTCCTGAGAAGCCTGTAGGTTCATTTTTGTTTGCAGGTCCCACTGGTGTTGGTAAAACAGAAGTTAGTCGTCAGCTTGCACATATCATGGGGATGGAGTTAATTCGTTTTGATATGTCTGAGTACATGGAAGCTCATACTGTTTCAAGATTGATTGGTGCCCCTCCAGGTTATGTAGGTTTTGATCAGGGCGGTCTATTAACTGAGGCAATCAATAAAACACCTCACTGTGTGCTGTTGCTTGATGAGGTAGAAAAAGCTCATCCAGACGTATTCAACCTGCTGCTGCAGGTAATGGATCACGGTACGCTGACAGATAACAATGGTAGAAAAACAGATTTCCGCAATGTTGTTCTCATTATGACAACCAATGCTGGTGCTGAAATAGGCAGCCGTCGTTCAATTGGGTTTAATGAGCAAAACCATGCAACTGATGCCATGGAGGTGATTAAAAAATCTTTCACTCCAGAATTCAGAAATAGGCTAGATGCTATTATTCAGTTTGATGCACTTGGTAAAGATATTATTGGTCATGTGGTTGATAAATTCTTAGCCGAACTACAATCTCAGCTTGATGACAAAAAAGTGGTTATCTATGCCACTGACGCAGCTAGAGGCTGGATGGCAGAGCAGGGGTATGACCCACATATGGGAGCAAGACCAATGGCTAGATTAATCCAGGAGAAAGTTAAAAAACCTTTGGCGGAGATGATTTTATTTGGCAAGCTTGCGGATAAAGGTGGCACCGTCAAAATTGACTTAGATGGTGACGAACTGTCTCTTGTCGTGGTTGAAGATGAACCATTAAAAGAAAAGGCTAATGCCTAATATCAGCGATATTTGCTGTTAAGTTGGTAGCAAAAATAAAGGCTCCAAGGTAACCCTTGGAGCCTTTTTGTTTTAATTGATTGGCCTAAAATTAGCTGGCTAATTAATAGGCGAAAAAAAAGCCCCTGAGGGGCTTTTGTTTATCGACCGCGGTAAGTAATACGACCTTTACTAAGATCGTAAGGTGTTAGTTCCACCTTTACTTTGTCGCCTGTCAAAATACGGATATAGTTTTTGCGCATTTTTCCAGAAATATGAGCCGTGACAACATGGCCATTTTCTAACTTTACGCGGAACATTGTGTTTGGAAGGGTATCAATAACCTCTCCATCCATTTCAATGTGGTCTTCTCTAGACATTCATTCACCTGGGGAACATTAAAAACGGTTCGCATAGTGCCTCATTTTGGTAATAATGGCTAGTCTTGTTCACCCTTTAAATGCCTATTTTGCATGTTAATTAGCTTTGGTAGCTAAATTAGACTTTTTAAAGCTAAATTAAGTCTTCACTCTCCATTTTTATCCAAGACACACCGTTATAGACCTCTAAAGGCTTAAAGCGCTTTTTGTAAGACATTTTAGGGCTTTCTTTAACCCAGTAACCAAGATAAACAAAGTTTAACGACCTAGATAATGCGTGTTTGCATAACATTAGTACTGCTAATGTTCCGGGGCTCAGGTGGCTGTATTCAGGGTCAAAATAAGTATAAATAGCGCTAATGCCGTCATCGACAATATCAATTGCCGTGCATGATATAAGTCTGCCATCTTGATCTTTAATCGTAAACAAGCGGCTGAACTCTGTTTGCACAAGCAAAAAGTTTTTGTACTGATCGATACTCGCAGGATACATGTCGCCATCATTATGGCGGCTGTTAATGTACTTTTCATAAACATCATAGTGGCTTGTGGAAAAAATTGGTTTCTCAATCGTCATGAGTAAGTTTTTTGCTTTATTAATAATACGTTTAAAGCTTTTAGAATTAAGGTTGATTTCAGAGCAAATAATTCGGCTAGATTGGCAGGCATTGCACCAAGGGCAGTTTGGTCGATAGTAATGGTCACCTGAACGTCGAAACCCAATTCGTGATAGTTCAGAATACTGCGCCCAACTTGGTTCAAAACCTTTTGGTAAAAATACTGAATTTGCTTTTGTATCAGGTAAATAGCTGCATTCATAAGGCTCTGCAAGCGTTAACAGTTGAATTTCACCTTGCTGGCCATCGTCTGCGTGGATCATCTATAACACTCCCGTTGAGACTTGATTGAGAGATAACCTTTCTCAGTAGCGTCGATCAGTAAAATTAAATCGTTGTTTTTTGGCATTAGTTAAATTTACTTGGCGCTTTGTTTTGGTTAAGTGTATATAGACATATTTAAAAAATATACCCAGCAAACAGATTAGTTTGCAAGAGCGTAACGCGGCTGACTATCCACTTCAGCAGGTTGCAGTGTTCCAATCAACATCTGATTTCTGGATAAATTAACATTATGTTGAATATAGTTCTTTTGATAGCCGGTGTGATTTTACTTTCGGTTGGCGGGGAGGTTTTAATTCGAGGCTCGCTTTCTGCCGCAAAGAGATCAGGTGTATCGCCATTATTGTGCGGTCTTGTAATTGTTGGGTTTGGCACCTCGGCCCCCGAGCTAGTTGTGTCTATAGAAGCTGCGGTCAATAATCAGCCTGATATTGCGGTGGGCAATGTTGTGGGTAGTAATATTGGTAATATATTACTTATTTTAGGTATCTGTGCGCTAATCACTCCGCTTACGGTTAGGCCTTTGCTATTAAGACGTGACGCCCTTACGGTAGTGTTGGCCAGTTTATTGTTTATTGTCTTAGTGAGCGGTGGCACTCTAGGGTTACAAGCTGCAGTCATTTTATTGCTCGCTTTTGTTTTATATTTAGGCTGGTCATATGTAAGTGAGAGATTTTATGCAGCACCATCTGCGATACTTCATGAGGCTGAATCTGAAGAAATATTAGTTACTCCTAAATCTTGGTTATGGATCGCTGTAGCGATACTCGCTGGGCTATCTCTTTTAATTGGAGGATCAAAAATCCTTTTGCTAGGAGCGGTTGGCTTGGCTCAGGGGTTTGGTATTTCTGAGGCTGCTATTGGCTTGACATTAGTAGCTGTTGGAACGTCGCTCCCCGAGCTTTCTATATCTGTATTGGCCGCACTGCGTCGAAATGCAGACGTAGCCGTGGGGAATGTTCTTGGCAGTAATATTTTTAATTTACTGGGTATTTTAGGTGTTTCCTCTTTATTGCAGCCTTTGGCGATTAACGACAGGATCCTTCAATTTGATCAATGGGTGATGCTGGCTTCTTCCTTCCTCTTATTGTTGTTTTTATATACAGGGTATCGATTAAGTCGGATTGAAGGTGGCTTTTTATTAATCTGCTATATCATTTACATTGCCTTGGGTTTCACGTTTTATTAGTGAGCTGTGCATTTGAGTGGCTTATATTTAAGTTTTGATTGGCTGCGGTTTAACTTTTGGCTAGCTGGGTTTTAATTTTATAAATGGGTAGTAATAATATGAATAAACCTCGCATTCAGAAGTCGGCGCTCTTTACTGTACCTGATCAGGCAAGATCTCGAACTTCAGATGTTGTTGCATCTTTAATTGAAAGATCGCAGCAGGGCGATGTTACTCTTCGAAATTTAACCAGCCGCTTTGGTGATAGAACATTTGGCCTGCTACTGGTGTTAATGGCTGTTTTTAATTTTATACCTTTGGTTTCTATTCCTGCTGGAATATTGGTGAGCTTACTGGGTATGCAAATGGTGCTTGGGGTTAAGGTTGCCAAGCTTCCAAATTTTATTCTCGATAGGGCGCTTTCTTCTGGTCATGTATTGAAGGCATTGCAATTCATCGAACCTAAAGTTCGTAATATAGAAAAATACATTCGTCCAAGATGGCATTTTACCGAGGCCCCAATAGTCGACAGAGTTAATGGTTTGGTCATTGCCGTACTTGGAATTATTATTGCGATCCCTATACCGTTCACAAACTTACCACCTTCATTTGTGGTTATACTAATGGGTATGGGTCTGCTAGAGCGTGACGGGCTTGTGCAAGTTTTGGCTGCAGGTTTAGGTGGCTCTATATTAATTGTTTCACTGGTATATTTTATAATCTAAGTTTGTTATCTCTTATCTTGATTGTTAAGAGTCTTAGTACCACTGAGGGTTACTTTGGATCTGTAAGCCTGCGTTAAGTCGACGGGTAAAATCCTCTCTGTCTATTTCAATAGCGCCCAAGCTTTCTAGGTGCGGGCTGTGAACCTGGCAATCTATTAACTGGAATCCCCAGCTCGATAATT
>JAWUVO010000089.1:0-43010 GCA_034112325.1 Bermanella sp.
TTAGAAGCCAAAGTGGAAACCTGCTTGAAGTACTTTTTGAGTGTCACGTGATAACCCAGATGTCGGTTGCCTACCACCACAAGGCAGCCATCGGGTGTGAGGTGCTGTTTAGCATCGTCAAATAAGCGCTTTGCAATATAATCACCCACAGTGTGTTCTTCATGAAAAGGGGGGTTGCAGAGAATCAAATCGAACTTTTGCTCATTATTTTTTAAACCATCATCCCAGAAAGCTTGGTATTCGCTTAGACCATTTAATTCACAAGAATCAATACTGCTTTGAACCGCCATGAACGATTCATCAAACAATGACATTTTTGTAACGTTGCTTGAGTCATGGTTTTGCTTAGCGTAGGCCATGGCTAAAATACCGCTGCCACAGCATAAGTCAGCTATGTTGGTGTGTTTTGGTATCTTGGCTAAATTTTCCAGCACGAATGCCGCACCAGGATCCAATTTATCCCGTCCAAAAACATTGGCGTGAGTATGAAGTTTAATGTCGCTGATGTTAAGTTGTTTGGGGTAGTCTGACTTTATATTTTTAACCAAGTCTGGGTCTAGTATTAGGTGATAAATGGTGGCCTTCTTTTTAAAAGGAAGGCGATTTACTTGGCCAAATTTTTGTAAAAATCCAAGAATATTTTTGGGCAGGTGTTTCATCATACCTGCAATATAAATATTGTTTATATCCGCTGAGTGGCAGCGCTTTAGCAAGTGGGTTAAAAAAGTTAAGTTTTTTGGTAGCCTTATTAGCGCAATATCCGCTTCAATTTTTGCATCCCATGATTCAAGTGGATTAAATTGAGGATATGCAGCAGCTAGTTGGTTTTTATCTAAGTTATGTTTTAACGCACTATGAGCGCAAAAACTGTCGCTTACCCAGTAGCTCGCGACATTGCTTAGGGCCACACCCAGTGCTCCAAACTGATCGTTAATAATGGCTGGGTTTGATGATGTTAGCTGACTAAAGTAGAGGTCTATTAGATAGCTGTCAGCCGCGTCCCAAGCTTGTAACGATTTTTGAGAGTCGGCGCCTGGGCGTATTAAGGAATACTCGCCCATGGCCGTTTCAAGGTGTGTTGTTTTAATGTTAGTGCTTGGCATGCATTAAAAGGTATCTGATTTACCTGGGTTTTCTAATAGATCGAAGAGGTCTTCATCTGACATATCAGCATCGCTATTATTATCGATGACAACATCATCAATAATCACACTTTCTTTTTCACTCTTTTTCTCTTTTTGGCTATCTGGCTTAACATCGGCTTTTTTTGCATCAGCTTTTGTTGGTTTTAAGGCCGACAAATCCAGCGGCGGCAGCTTTGCTGGCCCTTTTTTCCGTTTTGTTGATTTTTCGTCGTCTACGGCTTGCTGGTAAATAGAGCGCTGACGATTTTCTTTGCCAATGTTAGCAGTGGCTTTTTTACGGGCCTTATTCTGTTTTTTTTCTAACTTAGTACGCTCTTTACTGCCGGTTTCAACACCACCAGTGACACGTTTAAGAGAGCGAGTTTTTTTATTGCGGGACATTATTAATACCTATCTATAAGCCATATATTCTAGCATAGGCCTTATTATCAGTGAATGAGAAAATGTTTTGGCAGTTAAAAACAGCCTAAATCTGTATAATTAATGCTGTAATTATTCTAATTAAGGGTGTTTGTGACGTATTTAGCTGCCATGGAGTATACATTTTCAGTAACGGCTCCTGTTTTTATCATTGTTTTTCTAGGTTTGTGGCTTAAGCAGGCAAAGTTTATTGGTGACGAGTTTATTCAGCAGGCTTCGTCCTTAGTATTTAATTTATGCTTGCCGATGTTAATTTTTTTATCGATTCAGAATTATTCTGTGGACTGGAGTAGGCAGTTTTCATTTGCTATTTTCTGCGTCTCGGCGGCTGTTATCTGTTTTGCCGTATTTTGGTTTCTGTCTGGCTTATTTGTACCCCAAGAAGATAGGGGGGTTGCAGTTCAGGGGGCGTTTAGAAGTAATTTAGGCATTATTGGCTTGGCATTATGTGCCAAAGCGTTCGACGGTGCTGGTTTGGCCATAGGGGCCGTTATATTAGCTGTGGTGACCCCAGTGTTTAATGTGCTGTCGGTCTACGGGTTAAATCACAGTTTAAAGGGTCAGCAAGATATATCAATTTGGAAAACCTTAGCAGATATAGTAAAAAACCCTTTGATTATTGCTATTGCCTTAGGATTTTTATTTTCGGGCTTTGAAGTAAAACTCCCAATAGTTGTTTATGATGCAGGTAGTTATTTAGCACAAATGACTTTGCCACTAGCTTTGATTTGTATTGGTGGTGCTTTAAGTTTGACCGAAATGAAGCGCAGCAGCGGCTTGTCGGCCCAAGTAGTTTTTGCCAAACTTGTGATTGTTCCTGTTGTTGTTACCATTTCAGCTTATTTTTTGGGCTTCAAAGGGGTAGAGCTAGGCTGTATTTTACTGATGTTTGCCAGCCCAACGGCAACGGCTAGTTTTATCATGGTAAGAAAAATGGGTGGTAATTACGCTCTGGCGTCTAACATCATTGTGATTAGTTCGTTGTGTTCAGCCCTAAGCATTAGTATATTGTTATATCTGGCCAAGTTGCTGGAATGGTTTTAAATAATGGATCTCAACTAAGTATGGCTACAACGCCAACAAAAACTCCAATAGTATTTGTCAGTGCAGACCCTATTGACTGCGCTGATTCCCTGTACACGGTGAATCGAGTTGTTATGCAACTGGGTGCTTTGCCGGTTTCTACTTATTATGGGCCTCATTCTGGTGAATACGACTGGAACATGGTGCGCGACTCTATCGACAAATGCGATATTTTTATCCTATTGGTTGGCAATAGCTATGGAATGCTTTCCGACACGGGTGAAAGCTATATACATCGAGAAGCGGTTTACGCTAAAAGCAGACAAAAAACAGTTATTGCTCTATTAAAGAATGCCGAGCTTAAAGCTATGTCCGAGACAGCTATGCAAAGGCTAAGGTCGCTTCATAGGCTAATGATGTCTGGGGTGTTTAAATACTGGAGTAATAAAGAAGATATTCTTTTGTTGGCACGACAGGTTCTTCGCGACCAATTGTCACCTGGGTCAAGTGTGAGTGCTAAGGTAGAAAAACAGCAACAGTCAGAACAAATTCAGCAATCCATAACAGATACATTGTTCAAGCTAGAAACTTATCCATTAACGTTTACTGCAAAAGTTTATGCGCATGGTAATTGCCATCACGTGCAAGTTAAAATTGAAATGTCATGGGAGCATACGTTTGTCAGCATTGGCACTATGATGACCAACCCTATAACTGAGGACCGCATGCGCTCCGCCTTACAAACGTATGCTGAGCAGCAATACCAATCTGAGTTTTTAGATGTTATTCAAGATGGCCATGCGGTGGATGATGTGCGTTGTAATGAGATTGAGTTTCAGAGACTAAAAGCATATTTAAAAGGTGCAGGGGTAATAGATCGAGTTCCCTTTGATAGGAGTGGTTTACGTAATTATTGGCAACTTACTTCAGCAGGTGAAAATAGACTACACACTCTGCTTATTTCAGCTTAATGCTGGTTTTTTACCAATATCTTTAAACTATTACGGCGCTGAGTTTGTGGGTCCTCGTACTTAATATCCTTAGGTTTAGTCAAACAACAGCTTTTTTGTGTTAAAAAGCTGTTGTTGATAGAGCCTTTAGTTCTAATTGACTATACTTTGCTATAATTAATATCATCTCGAAAAGTTATTAAAAGCCATAGCACGTAAAATTAAGATTTTTAAATATATGAAGCTAAATAGTTTAATACCAAAAGGTTTGATGATAAAAGTAATGCAGCTGGCTACCACTCTGCAAATCACTGTTTTATTTATATTCAGCATTAACCTGGCAGCATGCAGTCCAGCTACGCCAGAAATGCAGTCTATAAAAGGTCGCACTATGGGAACAGGCTATTCAATTTTATGGCCTGCACAATCCCCTTCAATTAATACTGAAGTCACACGCGAAAAAATTGAAACATTACTGGGCAATATTAATTCCCAAATGTCTACTTACCAGCCTGATAGTGAAATATCGGTATTTAATTCAAGTAATCCACCTTATTCGAATGTTATTAGTGATGATTTCGCACGAGTGATGGCTTTATCTATTGAGTTAAACCGAGACACTGATGGTTATTTTGATGTTTCGGTGGGCCCATTAGTAAATTTATGGGGTTTTGGGCCAGATAAAAAACCAGTGTCTAAACCCTCAGATCAGGCCATTAATAGTGCACTACAAATTATTGGTTTGAATGCAATTGCACTAGATAAAAATACGCTTTCTAAACAAGCGCCAAGATACATTGACTTGTCTGCCATTGCCAAAGGCTATGCTGTAGACCAAGTGGCTGAATTACTTAACGGCTTAGGTGTTAACAGTTATCTGGTTGAAATTGGTGGTGAAATGCGTGCAAAAGGTCTTAAGCCGGGAGCTGAGCCTTGGAAAATTGCCATTGAATCCCCTAATTTTATACAAAGAAAGGTCCATAAAATACTGCCCGTTAGCAACGTGGCTATCGCCACATCGGGTGACTACCGTAACTTTTTTGAATTGGATGGGAAGCATTACAGTCATTCAATCAACCCAAAAACAGGATACCCAGTTGAGCATTCGCTGGCTTCTGTCACCATAGTTGCAGAGCAATGCGCCAATGCCGATGCGCTGGCCACTGCTATGCTTGTTATGGGGATGGAAAAAGCAAAGGAATACGCCTTAAAAAACAATATTAAGGCTTATATGATTGTTCGTGATGAAAAAAGTGAATTCCAAGAATATTTATCTCCAGCCTTTTTGGGCTGGCTTACACCATAACAGAGGTTTGTCATGGAAATGTTAGTTATAGTTTTTGTCTTTATGTTGGTCGTTATGGCCCTTATGGCTGTTGGCGTATTAATGGGTGGAAAGCCTATTGCTGGGTCTTGTGGTGGCATGAGTGCCATTGGAATGGAGACGGCTTGCGATGTATGCGGCGGTGATAAAACCATTTGTGACACAGAAGTAGAAAAAGCTAAAGACACAAAAAATACTACGCTGGCGTACGACGCAAGCAAAAAATAATAGCTCTACGGCTTAGTGCTTTGTTTATTCAAGGTGCTTGGGCGTATGGTTTTAGACACTATTAGGGAGTTTAGATGGCTGATTATCATTATGACGTGATTGTTCTGGGTACAGGACCATCTGGCGAAGGCGCGGCGATGAACGCGGCAAAAAAAGGTAAAAAAGTCGCCGTTATCGAAGAAGCCGAGGTAGTTGGCGGAAGCTGTACCCATTGGGGGACAATTCCGTCTAAGGCGCTACGCCATTCTGTAAAGCAGATTATTTCTTACAATACTAACCCTATGTTTAGGGATATTAGTGAGCCAAAGTGGTTTAGTTTTCCTCGTGTTCTGCTAACGGCTGAACGTGTTATTGCTAAGCAGGTAAAGCTGCGTACTGAATTTTACAGTCGTAATCGTATTCACCTGTATCATGGTCGTGGTCAGTTCATTGATACTCACACTATTGAAATTTTAGACGGCCCTGCCTCAAGTACCCGCCTGCATGCTGAGCAAATTGTTATTGCCACAGGTTCAAGCCCATTTCGTCCTGCAAATATAGACTTTAATCACGAACGGGTTTATGACTCAGATACTATTTTAAAGCTCGAGCATACTCCTAGGACTATGATTATTTATGGTGCTGGTGTTATTGGCTCTGAGTACGCCTCAATTTTTAGTGGCTTGGGAGTTAAAGTAGATTTAATTAATCCTGGCGAACGTCTGCTACCTTTCTTAGATGACGAGATTAGTGATGCATTAAGTTATCACTTGCGTAATAACGGCGTATTAATTCGACATAACGAAATATACGACTCGGTTGAGACTGACGAATATAGTGTCACCATGCATTTTCAGTCGGGTAAAAAAATTAAAGCCGATGCTTTATTATGGGCAGCAGGTCGAAGCGGAAATACCAAAGATTTAGGCCTAGAACATGTAGCGGTTGAGCCAAATAGCCGCGGCCAATTAGAGGTAGACCAAAACTATAAAACGGCCTGTGATCATGTGTACGCTGTAGGTGATGTAGTAGGCTGGCCTAGCCTTGCTAGTGCTGCTTATGACCAAGGTCGAAGTGCTGCAGCTCATTTGGCTGGGGGTGACGATTATTGGTTTGTAACAGATGTTCCTACCGGTATTTATACTATCCCTGAGATCAGCTCAGTGGGTAAAACTGAGCGTGAACTAACGGACGAAAAAGTGCCGTATGAAGTCGGCCAGGCATTTTTTAAGAGCATTGCACGAGCCCAGATTACTGGCGAAGACGTGGGTATGTTAAAAATCTTGTTTAACAGAGACACATTAGAAATCTTAGGCATTCACTGCTTTGGAGACCAAGCGTCAGAAATTATTCACATTGGCCAAGCGATTATGAAGCAAGAAGGGGCGGGTAATACTGTTCGCTACTTTGTAAATAATACGTTTAACTATCCAACCATGGCAGAAGCGTATCGTATTGCTGCGTTAAACGGTTTAAATCGTATTGCTTAAATAGTAACTAATAAATAGTTATTAATGTCACAAAAAAAGCCCAATCATAAAGATTTATGATTGGGCTTTTTAATACATAAAAAAGCTGTTGCAGCTTCCTGTAACTTAAAAGAAAATTATTTACTGGTAAGTTTTAGATAATCTACCAAGATTTCACCGCCTTCGATTAGTAAAGCGTCTTCAGATTTCTTTTCTTTAGTTTCGTCTTTTGATGCCACTTGTTCGTCATCAGAGCTGTCTTTTAGCTCGGTTAATAACTCCATTCCCTTTGCTTTTCTACGCTTATTTTCTAGCGCTAGACGACGTTGCTCGGTCTGTTTACGTTCAATTTCTCGAGTTTCTATATTTAGTGAGATCACCGTGTCATTTCTTAATTCTTTCAAAAATTCTACTTGTTCATTTAAGTAAGTAAAGTCTGGGTTATTTTTAATGCGTGCATCATGGTTTGTTTGCAGCTTGCCAAGAGCAGGTGAAATATCTCCTTGAACCACATACTTAGATGGATCAATTTTATTCCAAGGAAGTGCTTCTTCAAGTGCGCTTTCGCCTATTTTATCAATATCGTAAATTTCAGGATAAAGAATATCAGGGATAACGCCTTTGTGCTGAGTGCTGCCGCCACTGATACGATAGAACTTAGCGTTTGTTACTTTCATTTGGCCTCTAAAAAGGGGGATCAACGTTTGCACAGTGCCTTTACCAAAGGTTTGGCTGCCTACCACTATGCCACGTCCATAGTCCTGTATTGCTCCCGCAAATATTTCAGATGCGCTAGCACTTAATCTGTTGGTAAGGACCACTAATGGTCCCTCATAAAGCTGCGATGGATCTTGATCGGCCAGTACTTGAGTATGCCCAAAGCTGTAGTGGACTTGAACAGTAGGACCTTTAGGAATAAATAAGCCTACTAAGTCGTTTACTTCAGAAAGTGAACCGCCACCATTATTTCTCAAATCTATAATCAGACCATCGATATTATCTTTTTGAAGTTTTTTAATTAGGTTAGTCACATCGCGAGTAGTGCTTCTATAGTTAGGGTCATTAGCACTTTTTGCCTCAAAGTCGGCATAAAAGGCAGGAATATCAATAACTCCTACTTTAAAGTTTTTACCATCACGGTTAATTTCAAGAGTTTCACTTTGTGCGGCTCTATCTTCTAATTTAACTTCGTCGCGGATAATAGAAATCTCTCTGTGCGACTCGGTTTGGTCGCTACCGGAAATAATGTCTAGTCTTACTGTGCTATCTTTAGGACCACGAATTAGGTTAACTACTTCGTCTAAGCGCCATCCAATTACATCAACAACATCATCTTTCCCTTGGGCTACACCAATAATCTTATCGCTAGGTTTAAGTTGACCCGCTTTATCGGCAGGGCCACCTGTAACTAAGCGTTCTACTATTGTATTTTCGTTTTCACTGCGTAGCACAGCGCCAATACCCTGTAATGAAAGACTCATGTTTATATTGAAATTCTCGCTGTTACGAGGCGACATGTACTGTGTGTGCGGATCAAAGGTATGGGTAATGGCATTCATATACGACTGAAATGCATCTTCAGAGTTTATTTGTTTAATACGGTTAAGTTGGCTGGTGTAGCGTTTGGTTAATAGCTCAATTATTTTATCGTCTTCTTTTTTTGCTAGCTTAAGATTTAGTACAGTATTTTTTATGCGTTTAGACCAAAGAATGTCCAGCTCTTTTGAAGACTTAGCCCAATCCGCTTTTTCTCGGTCTAGTTCTAGAGATTCGTCTTTTTTGAAGTCAAATTGCTTTACCCCTTTTGCCAATATTGCCAAAGCATAATCGAGGCGTTCTATGGCTCGCTTTTGGTAGCGGTTGTAGACTTTATATGCGGGTGCTAAATCGTTTGTTTTAATCGCATCATCAAGCTTGTAGCGCATCTCTTCAAATTCTTTAATATCGTCATAGGTAAAGTATGAGCGGGTATTGTCCAGTATTTCTAAGTATCGATCGTAGACTTTTGTTGAAAAGTTATCGTTCATATATTTACGAGAATAGTGGTGCTGATAAAGATGGTGAACCACCGCACGGTTAGTCAGAGGATGTTCAGCTTCTGGCTTTAATTGAGATAAAGGTTCACTTGTATTGGCGAATGCTAGGCTAGTAAAGCAAAGCGTTGTGATTAAGATTAAATGGCGCAACATTTATCGGGTGATCCTTTTGTTCAATTAATTTTGTTCAATTAAATTCAGTGGCTAAAATTTATAGATATATGCTTATTTATAGCACTTAACCCAATTTAATGTGATGGTTTGGCACAATGTATCTACTATTTAGGCATATTAACGTAAGCCGATGTAATAATCTTAAGATTATCATAGTGGTCTGACTCATATTACAACAATCAGTTCGCAATAATTTAATCAGACCTCAAATATATTACTTTAACCAGTAATGCCTTAGGTTTTTAGCTATATAATTTTAACTTGATTATAATTTGTACAAAAAAGCCTCAATTTAATTAATTAAATTGAGGCTTAAGGCTAAATCTTATTGTTACTAACGGATCATTGGTTTAATAACAAACAGCAAGTCGCCTTGACTCACCTGTTGCCCTTCGTTGTTATGAATACGCACTATTTGAAATTGGGTATCAGCATCATAAAGTTCATTGTTTTGCGAATTAAACGACTTCAATGTTAATGGGCTAAACATCTTCATCGCTTCCATTAGGCAAATTGTTTGATTAGCATTGATAATATCTCCCTCTTTTACATAGGCAGGCTCTGAAGGTGAGGGCGCACTGTAAAAAATAGAACTAGCTGGGGCAAGCACTTTAAGCTCTGTAGAGCCTTCAATTCTCAACGAGTCTAACGTTACGTTAGAGCCGCTGTTTCCAGCACTTTCATCAATTTCCTTGATCAACGCTTGTTGGTCGGTCCTGCTTAAAAAATCGGGTAGGTAATTAGTGTCATAATCACCTTTGATGAATACATCATCATTTAAAATACGTTTTATTAATGGAATATTAGTGCTTACGCCTTGAATAATAACGGTGTCTAAATAGCTAAGTAATTTATCAATTGTGTCGTTACGATCTTTTCCATAGCATATTATTTGTACAACCATGCTGTCATAAAATGGCGTTACTTCTTTATTAGAATCAATAGACTTTAATATCTGTATATCTTTTCCTTCGGGAATAACACATTTAGTAATTTTACCTGCGTTAGGGATAAAATTAACAGTGTCGCCTTGTAGAGTGCCTTTTTCAGCGTTTACACGCACTTCAATAGCGTAGCCTTTTTGTTTTGGCTTCATAGCTTTGATATTGCCACCACTGGCAATATTAAATTGCTCGCTAACAATGTCGATACCCGTTACTAATTCAGTCACAGGGTGCTCTACCTGAAGGCGTGTATTCATCTCCATAAAATATATGTCGTTTTCATCTAAATTATAAATAAATTCAACGGTACCAGCCCCGGTGTAATCCACTTGATCAGATAAACTCTCAGCATACTTATAAACTTTATCTTCTAAGTTTTTAGGTAGCATGGTAGAAGCCGACTCTTCGATTATTTTTTGATTGTTACGTTGTACTGAGCAATCACGTAGTCCGAGTACTTTTGTATTGCCATGACTGTCACGTAAAATTTGAACTTCTATATGGCGAAGCGAAGTAACAAATTTTTCTAAATAAATATCACCATTTCCAAAAGCACTTTTTGCTTCGGTAGAAATTTGATGGAATAGCTCATGTATAGTTGCAGGCTCATATACAACTTGAATACCTTTACCGCCACCGCCGTGTACTGCTTTTAATAAAACGGGGTAGCCAATATCTTTGGCCACTTTTGCAGCTATAGCCGATGTAGTCACAATACCATGAGATCCTGGCACAACAGGCACGCCCGAAGCTATTGCAGTATTGATTGCATTTGATTTATTTCCCATGGTTTCCATAGAGCTAACTTTTGGACCAATGAAATTTAAATTGTTGTTACCACAGAAGGCGGCAAAAATTGCACTTTCAGATAAAAATCCGATACCAGGATGGAGTGAATCAACTTTTTCAAGGTGTGCAATACGTATAACACTTTGGGCATTTAGGTAGCTTTCGTCAGGCGTATTTCCACCAATACAAACTAATCGATCGTTCGGTTTTAATAAGTCAGCTGCGGTGCTTGTCATATCTGGATCGGACTGTACAAGTACGACATCAATATTATTTTTTTGGGCTATTTTAACCAGTTTTTGAGCCGTGCAACCACGAGCATGAATTAAAACTTTTTTAACTGGGCGGAATATTTTTTCGCTTGAAGGATCATGAGATTCACTTTCTTCTGCTTTTTCTGGCGTAACATAACCTTTTAATACTCGTTCTAAAACTTCATCGGCCGTTTTTCTAGGAAGTGGAATAGACGGATCGATTGATCTTAGGCGCACATCAATATCTTCTAAGAATGGGTGCTTAACTAAGTCTGTCATGGCTCCAGGATTAACTGATAAGTAATTTGATAGAGTGCTGGTTGCAGGTAAGTACGAAGGCACAACTATTTGCCCAGCGAAAGGCATGTTTGTCCCAGAGAAATAAAAGCTCTGGACCATCGGATGGGTTACAAAACTTGCCTGTGCACCACCGGTGCAATCGCTAAAGCCAAACATAACAATAGGTAAGTCATTATCACGGACAAAACGTGTAATGCGATCATTTACTACAGACATAGAAAATAATGCAGATGCCCCTTCTTTAGTTTGCATGCCGCCAGATGATACAAAGCACACAATAGGATAGTTGTGGCGAGCACATTCAACCATTAGCTTACAAAATTTCTCTGCACTGGCCATATCAAATGCACCAGCTTGAAAGTCTAAGTTTGATATTAGTGTACCGACACGACGGCTCTCGTCACCAATTTTTATAGTGCCGAACCCTGTAATCACCCCACACGGAGTAATATTGTTTTTGAGTGCGGTTTCTATTGCATGTCTAAAGCCAGGGAATTTAACCGGGTCTGATGTCATTAGGTGATCATTTATTTCTTCGAAATCATGGAAAAAACGATCAATAAAAGCTTGGCTGCCTGTCAGTTTTTGTTTTTTGTAGTCGTCAATTACGTCTTGAATTAATAGGTCGAAGTAGGCAATAGTTAGGCGATTCCAAAAATCTTTTCTACGGCCAATACTGTAGGGGTTGATTCTTCCTACGTATTCAGAAACTTCTTTGGTGTTGTAATATTCTGTTAATAGTTTTTCAAAAAAGAAAGTGACGATTACAAATAACGTATCGCTAAGGCGAGGGAAGCTATGCTTCTTCCACTCTTCAACTTGCTTAAGGAAATCTCCGCGGCCACTTGAAGCAATAAAAAACTGAAACCAATCTGCAAATTCTTCTTTGTGATTCTCAGATTTACTGTGTTTATTAGCATATGCAAGACCGTTATTGATTAGCTCCTTCACAGCTTTATATGACAGCGAGTGAGTTTCTTTCGCTTCTTTTGCAATGGTACCTAGGTTGCGAATAACATAATCGTATAGATTATCAAACATAATCAGATTTTCACTGATGCTAATGAAGTCTGTTCTTAAGTCGTCTAAACGAATAGCATCAAGGACACTTACATCGGTGTTGTTTTTTAACGCAGTAGAATCTTCTTTTATCCTTAAGTAAGGTGCTAACGCATCTTCTAATACTCGTCGATTAGTTTCCATTGCGCCGCTTGCAGCACTATTTAATAGTTGTTGAGTTAACGGGCTAAGTGAAATGTGTTGGCATATTTCACTGGATATTTTTTCCCCTTTAATAATATCGTTTAATGTTTTAGTTAAACCAATTGTGAGATCTTTATTAATGTCGCTGCTTTTTTTGTTAGTTTTGTGCTGAGATAAAAGCGCTTGTGTATCAAATTCCAAACTATTTCGAACATAGCTAGCCAGCTCATGCTCATTATCTTTTATAAAATCTAGGATAGCATTACTATCAACTAGATCATCTTGTGTTAGCAGAAAACGACTTTGCTGATAGTTGCTTAGGTAATTAATTAACTCTGAAAAATTTATATCAGCATCAGATTTCCAACGATTAAATAAATACAAACCCAGCGAAAAGCTAAAATCTTGTTTGGCCTTTAAGTAGTTGTCTTCAGGCTCGCCAAAAAACATACGAGAAATAGATCCGCGTGATTCGCTACGTTCATCTGCTTTTTGACGATAGTTTTTCCAAAGTTTATTGAGTTCGTCGTCATAACAAATTTTGTCAGGAGCCTGTAACCATTTTTGAAATTTATTTCGCTTTTCCTCTTCCATCCGTTCGTTCAGTTTACCAGAAGGAATTTCAGTTTCAGTTATACGACTGTAGTGTCCCTTAGAGGTAGAGAAAATACGTTTACGCAATGTTAGGTAACGCATATAACGGTAGGTCATGCGAAAAATATTATGGTGCTCAGAAGGTGAGGTTGCCACAGCCATTTTTGAATTATCTTCGATAGCATGTAATTTTTCAGATGGATTTATAAATCTTTCAACACTGCGCTTGTAGTGATCCATTAAATAAGGGTTTTCACGAGCGAAGTGGATAGCCCCTTTTTCTATACTGGTAATGCTAGAAATAATAGCTGTTAATAAGTTTTCAAGTTGATCTATGCGATCGCCAGGAGCGTAATCAATAATGCCATCTATAACGTTTTTTCCTAATAGCTCGTAAGCAGAAACACCGACATATTTTGCACATTCTTGCCATGACAGGTTATATTTTCTAGCAATACTGGCTAAACCCTGAGGCTGTATAGTATTGAATATGCCATCTCTTACCGAAAGTAGGATATTGGTAGACGCCAGTGGAATAGCACCACCAGAATATCCTGCACCTAAAATAATTCCCACACTTGGTGTGTCCACATTGCTCATTTCTGCTATTAAATGAGAAATGCTATGCGCTTGATTGTTAAGGTTAGCCTCTTCACTGGCGTCAGCCCCGGGTGTATCTATTAATGTAACAATGGGAATTGAGTGTTTAGCAAAGTTGCGCATGGAAAGCACCGCTTGCTGGTGATGTTCTGGCAGCCACGCACCATTGCGCTCAGCACGATTTTGCCCAATAAAACCAACACGACGAAAGCCTGTACCAAAATGAAGCTCCACTTCGGCTACATAAAGTGGCCCAAACTCCTCTTCGAAGATAAAACGGTTGGTTAATTTGTGCACTAATTGCCGTGCATTAAGTCGTTGACTGGATTCGCTTGGAGACACTACTTCTTTAATGTAACTGTCTATATCAAGGGCTTTTAATGCCTTAACTTTTTCAGTTATTTGCTTAGGGCTTAGCAAACCCTGTATATGAGGCGTATTGCTCTCATCTTGTGGAGGGAACAGCGAGAAGTCTTGGCTGAGTTTTTCAGCTATTTGGAATAATTGGTCAGTATCAAATTGAGGCATATTTATTTGCGCTTATAAAATCTATAAATTGATGATGCTGGCTGGTGTACGAAGCCACTAATGATTAGCTTTATAACAGAGAAATAAAAAGAATACAGCCTACTTTGTAACGTTATATCGGCTGGTTCCAACATTCAGAACAACAAGTTCTGTTGTGTTACAAAAAGCCTAGTTATAATCAAGGTTAAGTCAAAGGAGTAAACAGTGACATTATTCGAAATACGACGTATCAATGCGTCAAAACTCATGAAAGAAAATGCACTAGATGAGCTGTCGTTCGCGTTATGTTTGGGTGTGGACGAAAGCCAAATGATAGGGCTATTAAGCGATAACAGCAGCAAGAAGATCAGCGATTCGTTAGCCAGAACAATGGAGCAGACGTTCAGCAAACCTAGTCTTTGGTTAGATCAGACTGCAATAGGGGATGGTGCTGGGCCATCTTTTGATTTATTTGGTTAAGGTCTTTGGTATTAATTTGTTTGAAGCTATTGCTTTGGGAAGAGTAAGTTTAATATTAGCTGTGAATTTGTTGTTTCTAAATTAATGCTGTTATCGCCAGATGGGTATATGCCAGCTTCAAATTGTCCACCTAGGTTAGGGATAATAAACTGAATCCCATCTGGGGTGACCGTTTGATGGGCGCCCAGAACATCGCCGTAAGTACTGCCATTAAACGTGGCTAAATATTCACCCATTTTTACTGGTGTAATCTCGGTACCTGCAGGTAATCCCAGGCCATTGCGCACTAGATCTTGAGCGTATTGCTGTTGAGCTTGTTGTGCGGTTGTCATTGTTGCTGGAATCTGGGCACCTAGAGAGGCCTGATAAAGGTCACTTGTGGCCAGTTTCTGTGATTCTTGATCGCGAATAAGCTCTTGGTTGATTGTTTTATATTGCGCTGCGTTATTTTGGTTAATAACCGTTACCTGTTGTACTTCAGTAACAGTCGCCTCACCAGGTCCAACAATAAAATTTAACTTCTTCTTCGCGGGGGCTTTAACCACTCTTTGTTTTATGACAATGGAGCCATCTTTAATATATGCCTCTGTCATTTCAGTATTATTTAGTTCTTCCACTTCAGCGATCGATATATGACTAAGTAGAGATAAGGCTAAAGCGGTTAAAATAATTTTTATTGTCATGCTGTCGCTCCTAATTAATATTCATCGTATAACAATAGCGTAATCTGTCTATTTAGCGACTTTATTAGCGTTAACCCCTTAGGTTTTAAAGGTACATAAGTCTTACTTTTAACTTTGTACTGTGGAATTATTCATTTGATTTAACGACAGAGTGGATTACGTAGCCAGATTCAAAATACACTGTAAATTTAGGGTAATCCCAGCGTGTAATTGGCGGCTTTCCTTTTGCAGCGTGTTTTTTTAACGGTTCTCCAAAGTTAGTTAGCACCATGCTCTGAGTGTTTTCACGTAAAGGACGTTTAATGGTAGATTTTGGCTTGTCTTTTAACGGGATATTAATCGCCTTTGTAGAAACCGTTTTACGGGTTTTTGATTCGTACTCAACGCCATCGCTCATTAATTCATCGAGGCTAACTTCCGCCGCAGTGTAACTAGCTATTAGTACTGCTATTGCAGCGCAGATGATTTTAATCGTCAGTTTATTCATATTTAACATTCTTTTGCTCAACTAGAGATAATTTTAGCCTTAAAAATGATGAAAGACCATTTCATTTAGTCTGCTATTTCATTAGGCTTAGGTTCTTTGTACTTATAGTTAATTTGATATGTTGAAATCTTTACCAATAACCATTGGTTTACGCTACACAGGTGCTAAACGCCGCAATCACTTTATCTCATTTATTTCAGGTATTTCAATGGCAGGGCTGACCCTGGGTGTTGCGGTATTGATTTTAGTGTTGTCGGTGATGAATGGCTTTGATCGAGAGTTACGCCAGCGCATTTTAGGCATGGTGCCCCATGCAGCATTGTACGATTCTGCGGGAATGGATAACTGGAAGCAATTGGCAGAGCAAGTGACTGCTAAGCCAGGCATTATTGGTGCTGCTCCGTTTGTTCAGATACAGGGAATGATGAGTCACAAGGGCCAAGTTCAGGGAGTTATGGTCAATGGTATAGAACCTGAGTGGGAAGATAAGGTGTCTATCCTGCCCGACTTTATGAAGAGTGGAGAGTTCTATAGTCTAGAGGGCAAAAAATACCGCGTATTACTAGGCGATTTACTAGCTAGAAAACTGGGCGTCGGCCTTGGCGACAAAGTCACTTTGATTATGCCTGAGGCCAGTTTAACTCCCGCTGGTTTAATGCCTAGGCTAAAGCGTTTTACCGTATCGGGGATTTTTTCTGTAGGTGCTGAATTAGACGCAAGCTTTGCTTACATTCATATGAAAGACGCAGCAAAAATGGCGCGCCTGACCACTGAGGCACAGGGACTTAGATTAAAAACAGTAGATTTATTTAAAGCACCTAAAATTGCTTGGGATTTAATGTTCGAGCTAGACGGTAATTTAAGAGCCAGCGATTGGACTCGAACTCATGGGAACTTGTTTCAAGCCATTCAAATGGAAAAAACTATGATTGGTTTACTGCTGCTGATTATTGTTGCTGTGGCAGCGTTCAACATTGTTTCGACACTGGTTATGATGGTCACAGACAAACAAGGAGATATTGCTATTTTACGTACTCTAGGTATGTCTCCCAGATCAATAATGGCGGTGTTTATGGTACAAGGCTGTCTGATTGGTTTTGTAGGAATTATATTGGGGACGGTGTCTGGCGTTATTTTAGCATTAACAGTGACTGACGTAATTGCTTGGGTAGAGCGTATGTTAGACGTCCAGTTTTTAAATGCTAACGTTTATTTTATTAGCTATTTACCATCACAGCTTAAGTTTTCAGACGTTATGATTGTAACCGGTAGCGGTTTATTAATGAGCTTTTTAGCCACCTTGTATCCAGCCTACAGGGCCTCAAAAATTCAGCCAGCCGAGGCGCTTCGCTATGACATTTAATTCAACGACTGAAATACAAAGTAACGATCTTGCACAGCCAGTTGTGGCAGAAAGCTACGTTCTAGAATGTAAAAAATTGTGTAAGGATTATACCATTGGCCCGCAGCCAATACGTATTTTAGATGAGTTAGACTTTACTCTAAAGGCAGGTGACTGGGTGTCTATTGTGGGCACGTCTGGGTCAGGTAAAACAACATTACTTAATATGTTGGCAGGGCTTGATGATACTTCAAGTGGAACAGTGAATTGGTCTGGTCAAGACATTAGTTTATTATCAGAAAAGCAATTAGGTCGTCTAAGAAATAGGCACCTAGGGTTTGTATATCAATTTCATCATTTACTTGCTGAGTTCAGCGCTTTAGAAAATGTATGTATGCCGCTATGGATTCAAGGCGTAAATAAAGAATCGGCTCAACACAAAGCTCTAGAAATATTAAAACAAGTGGGCTTAGAAGATCGTGCTTTTCATAAGCCAGCAGAACTGTCTGGGGGAGAGCGTCAGCGGGTTGCCATTGCACGAGCGTTAATCACCGAGCCTGCTATGGTCTTATTAGACGAACCGACAGGTAATTTAGACAGCCAAACCGCTGATGAAATACAGAGTTTGTTGCGCGAGTTAAACCAAAGAGTTAACACCGCTTTTGTGGTAGTGACCCACGATTTGCAGTTTGCGAAATTAGCCAGTAAATCTTATCGCCTAGATCAAGGTAAGCTGAATCTTATCGAATAACGTGCTTTTGACTAGATAGCACGTACAAAAAAGGGGAGCGAATAGCTCCCCTTTTTTATGTCTTTAAAAAGCTATTTAAGCTTTTCTAGCCGCTCTTTTGGCTTTACGTTTGTTCCAATGATTAATTACATTCCAACGCCAGAACAACCTCATCCCTACAAATCCCAATACTCCGAAGACCAGTGCGCAGATAAATGATCCTAGTAGCAGTGGCTCCCAAATAGCGCCTAATTCAGTAACCGCCCAATCAATTGATAGTTCAATTTCAAACGGCCTTGTTGGTAAGCCTAAAACTAGGGTTCCTACCTTATAGGTAAAGTAAAAAATAGGAGGGATAGTAACAGGGTTGCTTATCCATACTAAGCCTATTGATATAGGCAGGTTTGAATGAATGAATACACCCACAGCGGCCGCGGCAACCATTTGGAAAGGCATTGGCATAAAGGCAAAAAATATACCTATAAAAAAAGCACGGGAAACAGACCGACGGTTTAAATGCCATAAATTGGGTCTGTGCAGTAATGTGCCTAAAAACTGTAAAGAAGGATGATTTTGGATAGCTTGAGGGTTGGGGAAATATTTTTTCAGAATGTTTTTAGGCATAGTCTTCTCAAGCTTTGATAACTTTCAATTGATAACTTTAGCCTGTAAATCAATTGTGTGGAGCATAAGCGCGCAATTATGCACGGATTGCATGGGACATACTAGATGAAAACTAGCTTTTTAGGATTCTGTATAGGCGCGTTACTGGCTTCGACACATTTAAACTGGATATTTCTAGTGACCCCATTCGCGTTAATTTACTTAAGTCTGCGTCACCCGCAGTTTTTATTATTTGCTACCAGTATTATTGCAGGGTTTTGTTGGGTTTTACTGAGTGTTGTTGACTGGCAGTCCAAAGCCGTTCCTGAGTCGGTTGACCCTTTTAAAACAACACTCATTGGTTTAGTAAGTAATGTTTCACAATCAGGTAAAAAATTAGCGTTTGATTTTCACTATTATGGAGCAGATATTGAGCAAACAGGGTTGAGAGCGGCAAGCGCTAAGTTAAAGGTTGCATGTTACCGTTGCAAACTAAGCATAAGCGCCGGAGAAGAATGGCGTCTTAGACTAAGAATCAAGCCTGTTGTCTCTTTACATAACCCCAGCGGCTTTAATTATCGTGAATGGATGTTGGCAAAAGGATATGTGGGCACAGCCTCTTTAGACGTTAAATCGCCGCTCAATAAGATAATAAAGGCGTCTCATTGGGCGCTTGAAAGTAAAGTATCTAGGTTACTACCGGTTAATCAATTCCCGGTTCTAAATGCACTGTTATTGGGTGATAAATCGGCCATGAGGGTGGCTGATAGAAGGGTTATTAATCGAGCTGGTGTTAGTCATTTATTTGTAGTGTCGGGCCTGCATATAAGTCTAGTGGCATTAATTGTTATTGTTATATTCAACTGGGTGCAAACACCATTATTGTTGTTTCATTGGAGGCATGGCGTTATTTTATCGGCGACATTGGCTGGATTAGTTGCCACTAGTTATGCGTTTTTGTCGGGCTTTAATACACCAGCATTAAGAGCGTTGTTTATGTTGCTGTGTTCAATTTTAATGGTTTGGGGGCAACGCAATACACTGGCGATGCACTATTGGTTAGTAGCGCTGACACTTTTACTGATTATTTCACCCTTAGCATTTTTTGATATGGGCAGTTGGCTTTCGTTTGGCATTGTACTGTCTTTAATAGTAGGGCTATCTGGAGCCGCGAATAGTCCGGGTGACCATAGCTACTATCAAAAAGCCATTTGGATTTTAAGCGCGATGTTCAAAGCTCAATGGCTCGCATTTTGTGTCGGCGCAATTATTTTAACCGTTTTTATGTTCCCTGTTTCTGCCATGTCACTTATTTTAAATTTTTTCCTAATTCCATTTATTGCTCTTATATTTGTGCCAGCGGCTTTTATAGGGCTGATATTGGCATCACTTGGGTTTACTGGCTTACTAGTGTTTTGCGAATGGGTTATAGGGTTAATACTCGAAGTATTACATGCTTTGATTGATATGATAGACCTAACCACTTTACATGTGCATGATGAAAACAGAGCTTTAGTTGTTGTTGTGTTTATTCTGTTTATTTTGCCCAGAGCACTTGGCTTTTTGCCTATGGCGGCTGTATTGGCGATAGTTGCTTTAATCATTCCTACTTCCACTCCAAGCTCGGGTGGATTTAACTTAATTATGCTAGATGTAGGTCAAGGCAGTGCGTCAGTATTAACAACACAAAGTCACTCTATAGTTGTCGATACTGGTTATGGGCATCCAGATAGAATGGGGATGGCAGATTACGTAATAAAGCCGTACTTGCAGCAAAAAAATATACATTCGCTAGACCTTCTATTTCTCAGTCATGATGATGCCGATCATGCTGGTGGCATCGACGTTCTTAGTTCTATGAGCAAACAAATTATCCGGCAAAGTAGTTGTGACTATAAATACTGGCAGTGGGATGAGGTTGTGTTTCAGATGTTTCAGTCTCCAGACGATAAAACAGGTAATAACGGTACTTGTTTGCTTAAAATCACAGCCAAAGATGGTGCTTCAGTGCTATTTTCAGGTGATGTGGAAAAAAAGGCTGAAACCGCTCTATTGCGAGCTGTCCCTATGTTATTAGCGGCTGATGTATTGCTTGCACCTCATCATGGCAGTAAGTCGTCTAGCAGTTTGGCGTTCATAGAAGCAGTGGATCCTTCTATGTTATTGATCTCAGCAGGTAAATTGAATCATTTTGGTCACCCGCACTCTGAAGTTTTGCAACGATATGAGGCCAGATTGGTGAAGATTTATTCAACTGCCTCACATGGTGCAGTAGAAGTTGAGTTTTCACCTAGACAAGAGGCGCACATTGTTTCAACATACCGCCCTAATAACGAATTTTAAGCATAAAACCTCAGGAGTGTTAGGTGAAAGAACTTGTATTTGCAGGCGGCTGGATGATGATACCGCTAATGCTGGCTTCAGTTTTGGCCGTAGCCATTAGTATTGAGCGTTTTTGGACACTTAGATCCAGTAAAATTGCCCCTGAACACCTATTAGCTCAAGTATGGCTTTGGATTAAAAATGAAGAGCTAGACGCGGCTCACCTCAAGCAACTTAAACAGGGTAGTCATTTAGGGTCTATTCTTGCAGCGGGTCTGGCTAACTCCAAACATGGCCGTGACATTACCAAAGAAGCAATAGAGCAAGCAGCTTCTAAAGCCGTTCATGAAATGGAACGTTTTTTATCTGCGTTAGGAACCATTGCAGCGGTAACTCCTTTAATGGGACTGTTAGGAACTGTGTTAGGTATGATCTCTGTGTTTAATGAAATTATGGCTCAGGGTACTGGTAATGCAGGAGCGTTGGCGGGCGGTATTTCAGAAGCATTGATTACTACAGCTGCAGGCATGATCATCGCCATTCCATCTTTGGTTTTTTACCGTATTTTTGAACGCCGTATCGACGAAATTGTAAACTTTATGGAGCAGGAAGCGGTTAAGTTAGTTGACGTATTACACGGGGACCGTGAGGTTGCTGGCTCGACTGGGGAATGATCTGTGAATTTTAAGCGCCAAAGAAAAGAGGAGTTAAGTTTAAACTTAACGCCTTTAATCGACATAGTATTCCTACTGCTAATATTTTTTATGGTAAGTACTACCTTTACCAAAGAAAATCATATGTCTATTAATTTGCCTGAAGCTGATGGAGAGGTGTCCGATGCACCCAAGCAAATGGTAGAAGTTGTAATTGATAAAGACGGCCAGTACAGCATTAACGGCAAAGCTTTGATTAGTAATAAACTAATTACCATTAAACAAGCAATAGAAAAAGTATCAGAAGGGGACCGAAGCTTACCGTTTATTATTACGGCAGATGCATCGACACCTCACGAATCTGTGGTTAGAGCCATGGATGCCGCAGGTCAATTGGGATTCTCGCGTTTGAGTATCACTAGTAAACAAGCTAAGTAAAAAATGAAACAACAAGAAATCCAATCGGACTGGGCGCTATACAAGCGCCTATTTTCGTATGTGCTTACTCAGAAAGGCGCGTATCTTTTAGCTATTTTAGGCTTTATTCTCTATGCATTAACGGCGCCTTTATTGGCTCATTTAATGGTGGTAATTGAGGAAACATATCGTAACCCAACAGACGTCGCCCGTTTTACTTTAGTTGGTATGATTCTCGGCATATATTTAATGCGCGGTATAGGCAGCTTTTTAGGCGATTACTTTTTAGCCCGAGTAGGCCGTTCGGTTGTCCATCAATTACGGGTGAATGTTTTAAACCATTATTTGATTTTACCAAATCAATTTTACGAGCAAAACTCTAAAGGCCATTTGATATCTAAGATAACGTTCGATGCTGAGCAAGTTTATGGCTCTATTACCAGTGCAGTCACAAGTTTGGTACGTGAAGGTCTAACCGTATTATTTTTATTAGGTTATATGTTTTGGATGAATTGGAAGCTCACCTTAATATTCTTCATAGCCGCTCCTTTTATTGCTTTTATTGTAAAAAAAGCTAATACCTATTTCAAACGATACAGTGGCAATGTTCAAGACTCTATGGGTAAGGTGACACAGGTTGCAGGTGAGTCTATTAATGCTTATCAAGAAGTAAAAATGTTTTCAGGCCAAGCTTATGAGCAAGATAGGTTTGAAAAAACAAGTGATAAAAATCGGGTGCAAACGATTAAATTTGCAGGTGTAAAAGCTATTACAGTTCCTATTATGCAAATGATAGTCGCGTGTGCTATTGCTGCATTAATGTGGGTCGCGTTAGATCCACTGGTATTGGCTGGCATGAGCTTTGGTGATTTCATGGCATTTATTACCGCGGCTAGCACTCTTGCTAAACCTATGAGAACGTTAGCGGCAATTAACTCGTTAATTCAGCAGGGTGTAGTCGCGGCTAAAAGTATTTTTGATGTAATAGATAACGAGCCAGAAAAAGATAAGGGCACAAAAGTATCGGAACGAGCTTTAGGGTGCTTAAAAATTTCAGATTTAAGTTTTCAATATCCCGATACAACCGAGACAGTTTTAAAAAATATTAATATCGATGTTAAAGCGGGTGAAAGTATCGCGCTGGTGGGTAAATCGGGAAGTGGTAAGTCAACCTTAATCAGTTTACTTACGCGTTTTTACGATATTAACGCGGGTGTTATCGAGCTTGATGGTTATGATTTAAAGGAATATGACCTAATGAGTTTGCGTAATCAAATCTCTATGGTGAGTCAGAATGTCACATTATTTAATGACACGGTTTACAATAATATAGCTTATGGGGATCTTGCTCATAAGACCGAAACAGAAGTTTATGCGGCGGCCGTTGCGGCCCATGCGCTTGAGTTTATCGAGCAAATGCCGCAAGGCATGGATACTATGATTGGAGATGACGGGGTGATGCTTTCTGGTGGTCAGCGGCAAAGACTGGCTATTGCACGGGCCATTTTAAAAGATGCTCCTATATTAATTTTAGATGAAGCCACTAGCGCGCTTGATACAGAGTCAGAACGCTATATACAGCAAGCATTAGACACGCTAATGAAAAACCGTACTAGCATAGTAGTGGCCCATAGATTAAGCACAATTGAAAAAGTAGATACTATTATGGTAGTCGACCACGGAGAAATTATAGAACGTGGTAACCATAAAGAGCTGCTTGATAAAAAAGGCGCATATAAAAATTTATATGACATGCAGTTTGATGGGTAGGACTTAATCGTGCTGGAGAGAATGTTTCTATCGGCTTGGTATGGTAGCTCAAAGTGGACATATATTTTATGGCCACTAATGTTGCTGTACCGATATGTGGTGAATAATAAACGATCGACATATTTAGCTAACAAAGATCTTTCTGTTACACCTGTGCCTGTAATCATAGTGGGTAATTTAACAGTCGGTGGAACCGGCAAAACCCCAGTGGTGCAAACACTGGTGCGTTATTTACAGAAACAGGGTTATAAACCTGGCATTATTAGTCGTGGTTATGGCGGCAAAGTTACAGTCTTTCCATATTCCATTAACGCGGTAGACGAAAGTCAATTTGTGGGAGACGAACCCTACATGTTGTTTCATTCGTTAAACGTGCCTGTTGTTATCGACCCACAAAGAAAACATGCGTTGCAACACATTGTGACTTTAGGTGTTGATATTGTAATTAGTGATGACGGAATGCAGCATTATAATTTACCGCGAGATATAGAAATTTGTGTGCTTGATGGTAGTCGCGGGCTAGGTAATCAAGAGTTAATTCCGGTTGGTCCATTACGGGAACCTAGTGATAGGTTAGATTCTGTAGACTTTGTTTTAGAAAGTGCTAATGAAATATCTAATACCAATTTTGTAATTAAGCCTAAAGCTTGGGTGAATGTGAGCACAGGTAAAAGGTTGGCACTTAATGACTTTAGGGTTGGAAGTGTAGTTGATGCTATTGCTGGTATTGGTAATCCACATAAGTTTTTTCAGTCGCTAAAATCGTTAAATATAAAATGTTCTAATTATGCATTTCCTGATCATTACGCTTATCAAAAAAATGACCTAGGAAAATTTAAAGGCCAGATTTTAATGACAGAAAAAGATGCGGTAAAAATCCGTCCCTTTGCTCATGACAATATGTGGTTTTTAGAAATAGAAGCGTCGTTGTCTGATACCTTTTTTGAGCGCTTTTCTCAAAAAATAAGTGCTCTAAATTTTGAACGAAAACATTGAGACTATTATGGATAAAAAATTACTGTCACTACTAGTTTGTCCTTTATGTAAGGGTAACTTAGATTTTAAAAAAGAAGCCAATGAACTTGTTTGCAAATTTGACGGCGTAGCTTATGCAATCGACGATGAAATTCCGGTAATGATGGCTGATAAGGCTCGACCGTTAACTACCGATGAAAAACTGGCTAAATAGCCGTTACGATATAATGGTTGATTAATAGGGTCTATTGGAAATATAAAAATGGGTCCTGTGCTTTGCCTTGGTAGCGTATTTCAAAATAAAGTCTGGGTTGATTACCATTAGTCTCACCAACTGCGGCTAATAGTTCTCCTTTATTAACCTTCTGTCCCTTTTTTACGTAATTTGAATAATTATTACCATAAACACTAATTACATGGTTATCGTGTTGCACTAAAATTAAATTACCATAGTCGGCAATATTATTGTTACTAAACAAAACCGTTCCCGCGGCTATAGCGACCACCGGGTCACCTAATTTAGCGTTTAGGTTTATGCCGTGTTTATAGCTGTTGTAATCCACCTGTTTTGTTTTTAATTGTCTTTCAAGTGGCCATTTATAGTTACTTGCGATTGCGATTGGTGTGGGGTGTATCTTGGTAGAACTCAGCCAGTTTTTAATATTTGGATGACTTATAAATCGTGTCAAAAAAGAAACGTCATCTTTGCCCTGTATAATTTTTTCGGTAGGGTTTAGTTGCTCAAGAATTTTAAGCTCTATATCTTGCTTCGATTCAGGCATGGTAAATACAAGCCCTAGGCTGGTGAATACTAAAACGGAAAGGGCAGAAGCAAGCCCTAGTTCTTTATAGCCTATTGCATGTTTAGACAGTTGAGCGAAGTTGCTCTCAAGTCTGTTTATACGCGCCTCTTGCTTTGCTAAGCGAGTATTTAAACCCATAAGGAAGCTAGCACTTTTATTGTTTTTTTGAGTATGTTCAGTAGGTTTGTCCTGCTCAGGCTCTGTTGCGGTATTAAGTTGGTTACTAAATATCGACATAGGCAGCTCTGTATGGGCCTTTGTGACTTTATCAGGTTGATTGTATGTAATGGCATTGTTGATAGAAGTAACCTTGTCAGGGGTTCTTCTAGTCTTTAATGCGGCCTGACTTTTAGCCAATTGTGGTTGATTAATCATAATATTAAGGCTGAATATCTAATAAACATAAACTTGCTTAAGCATTAAGTTTGCCAAATCAATAAAAGATAAAGAAATGCCTCTGTTATCACTATAATTGCTTGATTGGCGGCAAAGCATTACCGAAAATAGCGGTCTGAGCGGAAAAGGTTGTCATGAAAATATTATTTGTATGTTTAGGGAACATCTGTCGATCGCCTACCGCAGAGGCTGTGTTGCGTCATTTGGCAAACTCTACGGGCGTCAGTTTGACAGTAGATAGCGCTGGGACTGCGGCTTATCACTTGGGTAAGGCGCCAGATGAGCGCAGCCAGCAAGCGGCATTAAAAAGGGGTATCTCGATGTCCCATTTAAAAGCTAGGCAGGTAACTGCTAACGACTTTTTGGAATTTGATTTTATATTTGCTATGGACCAAGCCAATTACTACGGTCTTAGTGCGCTGGCCGATCGTTCTGCCGACAGCGGTGCTAATAAAGCAAAATTGGTTTTATTTTTAGATAAATTTGGTACAAAAGGATATACAGAGGTTCCCGATCCATATTACGGTGACGGCGATGGATTTGAGTTAGTGTTAGATTTAATAACAGATGCCTGTCACGGCTTTATTAACAATTTAGAATATAAAAAGAATAATAGCGGATCAAATAAATGAAGTTACAAACACAATATTCACTCCGGTTTTTAAATACTCTTGCCATTGATTCTATTGCCGAATGCTTTGTTGACGCTAACAATATCTCTGATGTTGAAGAATCTTTGCAGTACGCAAAGCAGCATAACCTGACCGTTAAAGTATTAGGTGGCGGCAGTAATGTTGTTATGGCAGATCAGGTTTCTGGCTTGGTATTAAAATACAGTGCTGATAAATGTGTGGTGCTTGCAGAAACTGATACATCAGTTCGTATCAAGGTAGATGCAGGCTTTAATTGGCATGATTTTGTTTTATATACGCTTGAAAAGGGTTGGTATGGCCTTGAAAATTTATCTTACATTCCTGGACTAGTAGGCGCTTCGCCGGTACAAAATATTGGTGCTTATGGTGTTGAAGTAAAAGACTTTATAGTCAGTGTTAACGGCGTTTATTTAAACAGCAGCCAATCGTTTTCACTAAACGCCAAGCAATGTGAATTTGAGTATCGCGAAAGCTGTTTCAAACAAGCGTTAAACGGACAAACCTTAATTACATCTGTAGAATTTGAATTATCTAAGCTAGCAAATGTAAAAATCGGCTACGCTCCGTTGAATAATATGGCTGAAGAAAAAGGTGTTCCTACTCCTAGGCAGTTATCTGAATGGGTGATTGAAGTTCGGAAAAGTAAGTTGCCTGATCCGACAGAATTGCCTAATGCAGGTTCATTTTTCAAAAACCCTGTTATCTCATTAGCTCAGTTTGAAAAATTTAAGATTAAATATCCAAATGTACCTAATTATCCCCAAGAACAATTAGTAAAATTGCCGGCAGGGTGGTTAATTGATCAACTGGGATTAAAAGGCAAAGCATTTGGCCCGGTATCGGTTCATAAAAATCAAGCGCTAGTACTTATTAATAATGGTGGTACTGGTGCAGATGTTGTTGTAGCAGCCGCTGAGATTAAACGTCTAGTAAAAGAAAAATATAAAATAGAACTAGAACAAGAGCCGCGACTTTTCAGTTAAAGGTTGTATCGGCTGTTTAATTTGCGCGTGAGGATATCTATTAATGTCGTCTTACTCGCGAACGCAGGTATCCATTAAGCCTTAACGTATTTGTCTGTATGGATACCAGATAGTTAGTCGCTAACCTCCGTTAAGACTAAGGGTACTAATATTCTTTTACTTTTCAGTAGGCCAAAAAAAAGGATGCTAAGCATCCTTTTTTTTGAGGTAAATAAACTAGATTAATTTAGCTTATTTTGCTGCTTCGGCTTCTAAACGACGACGCTTAACTTCACGTGGGTCGTTATAAGCACGACCAGGTGTTCCACCCGGATTACCAGCATTGTCTGCTTTTGGCGCTTCAACTTTAGACGCTTGAGTCTTTTCAGGTTTAGGCGCTTCAGGTTTAGGCGCTTCAGGTTTAGGCGCTTCAGGTTTAGGCGCTTCAGCTTTTACTTCAGCTTTTACTTCAGCTTTTACTTCAGCTTTTACTTCAGCTTTTGGCACTTCAACTTTAGGCGCTACAGTTTTGACAGGTGCTTTCACTTCAGTGTTAACTTCTGTTCTGGCTGTTTCAACCTGAGGTGTCGCCACTTTAGGTGCTTCAGTCTTAACAGGTGAAGGAGTAGGAGCTACTTTTGGTGCTTCTACTTTAGCTGCAGGTTTAGTAGTTGTAGCTTCAATTTCTGTAACCTTGCGTGTTACATTTTCATCTAGCTTTGACGCTGGGTTAGTTCGATTACGGCGACGTGAATTACCATTACCTTTACTTTCCGCAGAGCGCTCATTACGAGTATCGTTTTTGCGTTCAGGGCGGCTGTCGTTATTACGCTCCGTACGAGTGTCGTTTTTACGTTCTGGGCGAGCATCTTTGTTACGCTCAGGACGGCTGTCGCTATTACGTTCTGTACTGCGCTCTGTATTGCGTTCAGGACGATTTTCAGTTCCAGCTTCTTTACTGCGATTATTTTCGCCGCGGTTGTTTTCGTTACGACGGTTATTAGTGTTAGTGCGGTTGCCACCGTTACGATTACTGCTGCTATTGCGATTATTATTACGGTTTTGCGGACGACCATTACGGTTGTTGCGATTACCACTATTATTTTTAGAGGCTGATTTCTTGACTGGCTCTGGATCACTTTTGAAAATAGATGCAATGCCAGATAGAAGCTTAGCGACCAAGCTAGGTTCTTTAACTTCTACTTTAACAGGAACTGGAGCGCGTTTAGCCGCAACAGATTTAACTGCTGCAGCTTCTTTAACGATCGGTGGATTAGCTTCAGCGGCTAGTTCCTGCTCGTAGTTAATTTCAAAGCTTACTTCGTCAGCAACACTTTCGTTATCACGAAGACGTGATACTTCATAATGTGGTGTTTGGAAATTAGGGTTAGGGATAATTGAAATCTGCGTCTTATGACGAGTTTCAATGTCCATAATTTCACTGCGTTTTTCGTTAGTTAAATAAGTACTGATTTCAAGCGGCGCAATAATGCGTACTTGAGCAGTATTGTCTTTAGTGGCTTCTTCTTCGATCAAACGAATTAAAGACAAGCTTAAAGAGCGCATGTCGCGAACAACACCAGTACCATCACAGCGTGGGCAAACATGACCACTTGTTTCGCCTAAAGAAGGGCGTAAACGCTGACGAGACATTTCTAATAGACCAAAGCGAGATATACGGCCCACTTGAACGCGTGCGCGGTCAATTTCAAGAGCGTCTTTTACACGGTTCTCAACTTCGCGTTGGTTTTTATTTGATGTCATGTCGATAAAATCGATAACAATCAAACCACCAATGTCGCGTAAACGTAATTGACGTGCAATTTCGTCTGCAGCTTCTAAGTTGGTGTTTACCGCAGTATCTTCAATGTCCGTACCTTTGGTAGAACGAGAGGAGTTAATATCGATTGATATAAGCGCTTCGGTTGTATCAATAACGATAGAGCCGCCTGAAGGCAATTTAACTTCACGCTGGAACGCAGTTTCAATTTGCGCTTCAATTTGATAACGGCTGAATAGGGGGGTTGTGTCGTCGTAACGTTTAATTTTGTTCTCGTATTGAGGCATAACGTGCTGAACAAAGCTTTGAGCTTCTTCGTATACAGCTTTGTCATCAATCAGTACTTCACCAATGTCTTCACGAAGATAATCACGAATGGCACGGATAACAACGTTACTCTCTTGTAATAACAAACAAGGAGCGCTGCGAGTTTCAGATGCACCCTTGATAGAGTCCCAAAGTAGGCAAAGGTAGTCTAAATCCCACTGAAGATCCTGAGATTCACGACCGATACCAGCAGTACGGACAATAACGCCCATATTGTTAGGAACCGTTACGTCACGCATGGCGTCACGAATCTGGTTGCGCTCGTCACCTTCAATGCGACGAGAAATACCGCCGGCACGTGCGTTGTTAGGCATAACTACTAGATAACGACCAGCAAGACTGATCATGGTAGTCAAAGCAGCGCCCTTATTACCGCGCTCTTCTTTATCTACCTGAACGATTACTTCTTGCCCTTCTTCGATCACATCCTTGATGTTAGGACGGCCAGAGACAGACGTTTTAAAGTATTCGCGAGAGATTTCTTTTAGAGGAAGGAAGCCATGACGCTCAGCACCAAAATCAACAAAAGCCGCTTCAAGGCTTGGTTCTATACGGGTTATTTTACCCTTATAGATGTTTGATTTTTTCTGTTGGCGAGTAGTAGGTTCGATATCTAAATCGTACAGGCGCTGTCCATCGACAAGCGCAACGCGTAACTCTTCTTGCTGAGTCGCGTTGATTAGCATTCTTTTCATTAACTTTTAAAGCTCACATTTTATGTGTTCTGAGACACAAGGGCTGAGCAAATATCAAAATATTTATGCGTGCTTTGCGCGGATCTTTTATACCGATCTTTGGAATGACTGCTTCCACACAGGGGTGTTTTAGTGGCAAGTTCTATAAACGCCTAACACCTACACGAAACATAAACTGAATAACAAGAGCCCCTTGCTACATCAGAACGTACTATTTTTATAATTTGACGATCTTTTTTGTCGCCAAATACCAAATTTTCAGGAAGTTTCTATCTAACATTCCCTAACTTACGTTATCATCCGGCCCCATTGTTGTTCGAGGCTATTGGCCTCAGGCGTATCCGGAACTGCTGAATATAGCAAATTATACCGATGCGTCAAACCGCTTTTTCTTAACTATGAGTTTTATATGACTGAAAATTCTAAGCGCAGCGTCATTTTCGAAGAAGTTAGCGAAGACTATGCTGGGCAAAGACTCGATAATTTTCTGATGTCTCGCATCAAAGGGGCGCCAAAGTCTCTTATTTACCGAATTATCCGTAAAGGCGAAGTTCGTGTTAATAAAGGTAGAAGCAAGCCTGATTACAAGGTGGCTTTAGGCGATGTAGTCCGAATTCCACCTGTCCACGTAAAAGCAGAAGGTGAGCCAGTAGATGTGCCTAATCGTATGGCGGCCGATATTGAAAAAGCTATTATATTTGAAGATGATTACTTGCTAGCCGTAAATAAACCTCGTGGAATGGCTGTTCACGGCGGAAGTGGCATTAGCCTTGGTTTAATTGAAGCATTAAGAGTAATTAGGCCAGATAGCAAGCGCTTGGAGTTAGTTCACCGTTTAGATCGCGATACTTCAGGTGTGATTTTAGTGGCGAAAAAACGTACAACATTGGTGGCGTTGCATAAAATGCTACAAAACAAGTCGGGAATGAAAAAGCGTTATCTAGGCTTGGTCTATGGTGCTTGGCCAAAGCATTTAAAAGATGTCACCGTGCCATTAATGAAAAATGAATTAAAATCGGGTGAGCGAGTAGTTAAGGTGACTCAAGAAGGAAAAGCTTGTCACACTCGCTATTCTCTAGAGCGTCGCTATGAAGATTACACGCTAGTTAATGCAGAGCCGGTGACGGGTAGGACTCATCAAATTCGTGTGCACTGCCAGTTTAGTGGTTTTTCAATTGTAGGTGATGATAAGTACGCCACAGATGAAGAATTAAAAGCCAGTAAGAAAATGGGTGCTAAAAGAATGTTCTTACATGCTCAGTCGTTAAAGTTTAAGCACCCGCAGACCGAAGAGAATATTTTTATAGAAGCGCCCTTAGACGATGCTTATGCAGGATTTTTAAAAAAACTAACTGTGATTAATTAGTTTTCTGTTTAATTTTGTATTAATTGTCATGGCGGTTAACTGCTGCAGTCATCAGATTTAGTAATTAAGTTTAGTAATTAAGTTTAGTAAATATAAGTATTTTGAGGTTAGTCATTTTAACAATGAAGTATCAGGCAATTATTTTTGATTGGGACGGAACACTGTCCAACTCAACCGGTAGGATTGTTGAGTCTTTGCAGTTAGCATCTAGCGATGCTCAACTTAAGCAACTTAGTGAGTTTGAGCTCAAGCAAATAATTGGCTTGGGTCTGCCAGAAGCATTGTGTCAGTTATGGCCAGAGTTAGCTGGTGACGCTTCGGCGGTCGATAATATGCGAAAGTTATATGCCAAGCATTATATGAGTGAGGCCCGTTCAACAATTTCTTTTTTTGATTACGCAGTGCCTATGTTAGATAATTTGCTGAAAGCGGATTTAGACTTAGCCGTCGCCACTGGAAAAAGCCGAGTGGGCTTAGATCGAGCGTTTAAAGAGCTAAAGGCCGGGCACTGGTTTAGAGATAGTCGTTGTGCCGATGAAACAAAATCAAAGCCCCATCCGCTTATGCTGCACGAACTTGCGGCTTCGTTATCGCTGGCACCAGAAGATATGTTGATGGTAGGAGATACCACTTTTGATTTAGAAATGGCCAATGCTGCTGGCATAGATGCTGTAGCAGTTACCCATGGTGCGCACCATCAAGATAAGCTAATGGGCTGCAATCCTGTGCATCTAGTGCATAATTTAAAACAATTAAACGATTGGCTGCTTTAGCGCTATATAAGTGGCTGTCATATAAATATTTTAATGCTTTAAATATTAACGGTTAAAACTCAAAGGGATGAATATGTACGAAGATTCAGATACAAAACCAAGTTCAGAAAAAGAGTGGAAGTTAATTGAAAAAATGGTCGGTAGTATTAATTCCGAGCAAAAGAGTGCCCGTCGCTGGGGTATATTTTTCAAGTTATTAACGTTTGTTTACTTGTTTGCAGCCGTTATGATTTTTAGATCATCGGGTGTGGATACTGACTCATTATCTACTGAAAGTGAATTTACTGCATTGGTTGAAATCAAGGGTGTTATTGCAGCGGGTGAGGAAGCGTCGGCCGATTTTATTGTTTCTGGTTTGCGTAAAGCGTTTGAGGCTGAAGGTACCAAGGCTGTCGTCTTGCGAATTAATAGTCCGGGCGGCAGTCCTGTTCAATCTGGTTACGTTTACGACGAAATTAAAAGATTACGTGCTTTAAACCCTGAAATACCAGTTTATGCTGTTATTGCCGACCTTGGTGCATCGGGTGCTTATTATATTGCTGCCGCCGCCGATGAAATATATGCCGATAAAGCCAGTTTAGTGGGTTCTATTGGTGTGGTGGGTTCTGGTTTCGGTTTTGTAGGAACAATGGAGAAACTGGGGATTGAGCGTCGCCAATTTACTGCTGGCGAGCACAAGGGCTTTTTAGACCCGTTCACACCATTGAATACTGAAGAAAAAGAGTTTTGGCAGGGTGTGCTGGGCACGACCCATAAGCAGTTTATTGATCAAGTTAAAAAGGGTCGTGGTGATAGGCTTTCTGACGATCCTAAATTATTCAGCGGGCTTGTTTGGACTGGTGAGCAGGCTTTGGCATTAGGACTTATAGATGGGTTGGGCAGTTCTAGTTATGTAGCTAGAGAGCTTGTAGGGGCTGAGTCTTTAGTGGATTTTACGCCTAGGCCGTCTCCGTTTGAAAGTATCATTGGTCGACTTGGAGCAAGTATGGGTAAAGAGCTTGCAACAGCGTTGGGATTAAACTCCCCAGGCATAGAATTGAAATAGCCCTAAATATCAGGGTAAAGGTCCAAAGGTTGTTGGTTGGCTCAGGGCGTTGAGGTTTAACCTCGTTCAGGTATAGAGCTCAAGTAGTCCTTGAGCACTGATTTTACACGATAATATGCCAATTTGGCTTTGACATGATGGAGTGTCATGCGTATGATTCCGCGCACTATGAACCAAGGTTTATTTCCAGTACGAGTTGACCCGCTTAAAAGCGTTGATGAAGAAGCTGTTTACAGTGGAACTATTAACGTATCAGAGCTAAAGCGCCTTCAAGGGTTTTTGCAAGATAATAGTGGTCAGTCTCAAGTTGAAATCAAATTTGGTCACGACGAACAAGGTACTCCTTTGTTACGTGGCCAGTGTCAAGCACAAGTACGCATGACATGTCAGCGCTGTATGAACCCGGTTGATGTGGATTTATCCACGGACTTTGAGCTCGGTATCGCTTTTAGCGATGAGCAGGCTAAGCATTTACCAAAGCAATACGAACCTGTTATTGCCAAGAGAGATGATTTGGAGCTGCTACCCGTAATTGAAGATGAGTTAATTCTTAGCTTACCAATGTATGCTTATCACACTCAGTGTGATGAAAATGAATTGCTAGCAAAAGTTGAAAAAATTGACCCTTTACCGGTTGAAACAGAAGCGCCGAATAATCCGTTCAGCGTACTCGAGCAATTAAAGAAATAACAGGAGAGCCTAATGGCTGTTCAAAAGAGCAAAAAATCACGTTCACGTCGCGGTATGCGCCGTTCTCACGATGCACTAACTACTCGTGCGTTGTCTATCGATCCAACTACTGGTGAGACTCACGTCCGTCACCATGTAACAGCTGACGGTTTCTACCGTGGCCGTAAAGTTATCGAAGTTTCAGGCAGCTAATCATGGTCACCATTGCAGTTGATGCAATGGGCGGGGATTTCGGTCCCCGCGTGACTGTACCTGCAGTCCTATCTTCTCTAGAAAAATACCCCGATTTACATATTCAATTGTTTGGCAATCGCGCCAAGCTCGATCCGTACCTGCAAAATACCTTTGATAATTCCCGTTTAACCATTATCCATACTGACGAAGTTGTCACCAGCGGTGAGCGAACAACGACTGCTTTGCGCAAACGACAGTCATCTATGCGTATGGCTATTGATCTTGTGCGCGAAGAAAAGGCTCAGGCTATGGTGAGTGCGGGTAACACAGGGGCGTTGGTGGCTATTTCTCGTTATGTATTAAAAACCATGCTGGGCATAGATCGCCCTGCGTTAATTGGCCGTATACCCAACGAGCTAGGTTTTAGCTATATGTTAGACCTAGGCGCCAATGTTGAGTGTGATTCAGAGAATCTGCATCAGTTTGCCATTATGGGCAGTGCTTTTTGCAGTGCGCTATCACAGAAGAAGTCGCCTAAGGTTGCACTATTAAATATTGGTAGCGAAGAGGTGAAAGGTAACGAAGAGATTCGTTTAACCAATTCCAGTTTAAAGGAAAGTGAATCGGTTAATTACATTGGCTATATTGAGGGTGATGATATTTACAAAGGCTTGGCCGATGTTATTGTGACTAATGGTTTTTCTGGAAATATAGCACTAAAAACCAGTGAAGGATTAGTTAGGTACACTTCAGTTGTCATAAGAGATGCCTTTAAACATAATCTATATAGTCGGATTGTTGGTTTACTTGCGGTTCCAATTTTAGAAAGATTGTACCGAGGTTTTGAGCCCCATCTTAAAAATGGTGGAGTGCTATTAGGCGTGCAAGGGGTTGTAGTTAAAAGCCATGGTAAAGCTTTAGCAGGTGCATTTGGTGTTGCAATATCCAATGCCTATGTTTTGTCTAAAAATAATCTTTTACGACAAATAAGCGATCGCCTAGACCAAGAAATCATTTAATTTCTTAAATGTGTCACCTAGCTCTTTGAAACTATTTAAAGGGTGCGTTACTCTTCTCAAAAATAATAATCTATAAATTCAAATATGGTTACTCCTATGTATAAAAATGCCGTTGTATTTCCTGGGCAAGGTTCCCAGTCTGTGGGCATGTTGTCAGATGTAATAAATGAATACCCAATTGCCAAAAAAACAATTGAACAAGCCGATGAGATCTTAGGCTTTAGCTTAAGTGAGATGATTTTAAATGGGCCGGTAGAGTCACTTAATAGTACAAATAATACTCAGCCTGCGTTAGTGGCTGTAGAAGTGGCTTTGTGGCGCGCCATTGATGGAAAGGTGCCTGTAGAAGTTATGGCAGGTCATAGCTTAGGTGAATATTCTGCATTGGTATGTGCGGGTGCCATGAGTTTCGAAACAGCACTAAAACTAGTGCGCAGGCGTGGCGAGTTGATGCAAATAGCGGTACCGAATGGTGTAGGTGCTATGGCGGCGATTCTTGGGATGGATGACGCTCTGGTAGAACATATATGTGAGCAACAAGCACAAGGCCAGATTGTTCAGGCGGCAAACTATAATAGTCCTGGTCAGTTGGTTATAGCGGGCAATAAAGAAGCCGTAGAGAGAGCGGTTGTGGCATGCAAAGAAGGCGGCGCCAAGCGCGCCATGATGTTACAAGTTAGTGGGCCATTTCATAGTGCGTTAATGGCACCTGCGGCCGTAGATTTTGCCGCATATTTAAACCAATTTGAAATTACTTCGCCAACTATCCCAGTGTTACAAAATGCCGTAAATGAATTTGTAACCGACGTTGAGCAAATTCGCAGCAATTTGGTAAAACAAATTGCTAGTCCAGTACGATGGACACAAACAGTTCAGCTGCTAGCTGACAACGGTGTAGAGAATCTGGTAGAAGTAGGCCCAGGTAAGGTACTTACCGGTTTGAATAAGCGAATTGCTAAAAATCTAAATAATGTATCAGTTAATTCTGTTGCGTCTATTGTGGGTTTGTAAAAAACTGAATTAAGGTTTTATTATGGTTGGATCGATGGATAAAAAAATAGCAGTAGTAACAGGTGCCAGTCGTGGTATTGGCCATGCAATTGCAATTGAATTGGTGGCCGCTGGTTATTATGTAGTGGCGTCGGCCACCTCAGAAAACGGTGTTGCAAATATTGCGCAAGCACTGGGTGATAACGGCACCGCGTTTGTTTTAAATTTGTCTGATAAAGATAGCTGTGCGGTATTTAGTGAAAGTGTAAGCGCTTTAGGTCCGGTGGCTGTTTTGGTAAACAATGCAGGCATCACAAAAGATACGCTAATGTTACGCATGAAAGATGACGACTGGGACAGTGTAATAAACACAAACCTAAGTGGAACTTTCAGAATAACAAAAAGTTTTTTAAAGGGCATGATGAAGCAGCGCATTGGTCGAATTATTAATATTAGCTCTGTGGTTGGCTCCATGGGCAACCCTGGGCAGGCTAATTATTGTGCCAGTAAAGCGGGCGTTGAAGGATTTACTCGCTCTTTAGCCCAAGAAATTGGTAGCCGTAATATAACCGTTAATTCGGTGGCTCCAGGCTTTATTGCCACTGATATGACCAACGAATTAACCGCAGATCAAAAAAATATAATGATAAATAACATTCCGTTAGGGCGATATGGCGAGCCAAAAGAGATTGCAAAAGCTGTTTTGTTCTTGGCTTCAGATGATGCGGCTTATATAACGGGTCAGGTTCTACATGTTAATGGTGGCCTTAATATGGGCTAATTAAGCCTTTAATGTGATAAAAGTGTCAAAAATGACTAACAAATCTCATAAAGTAGGCGCAAGTACTTGATTTTATCAGGGTAATCATCAGAATCCCTGTACCTAAAATTTGCAATAGATTGGTTTACCCATCGTTAAAGAGGGGTATAATAGTCTGGTCGGATTTAAGGGCATTTTTGGCTCTACAAAATAAATAGGATAAATTATGAGCAGCATTGAAGAACGCGTAAAAAAAGTTGTATGTGAACAGTTAGGCGTTAAAGAAGACGAAGCTAAAGTGACATCACGTTTTGTTGAAGACTTAGGTGCCGATTCTCTAGACACTGTTGAATTGGTAATGGCATTAGAAGAAGAATTTGAAACTGAAATTCCTGATGAAGATGCCGAAAAGCTAACCACTATTCAAGAATCTGTAGATTACATTACTGCCAACGTTTAATTGTTAAAGTATGTAATACAAAGCCGCCAATCTATAGGCGGCTTTTTTGGTTTTATGATTAACGAAAGGCTAAATTATGTCTAAGCGCAGAGTTGTTGTAACCGGTTTTGGTGCTCTTACTCCAGTGGGAAATACCGCTGCTGAGAGTTGGTCAAATTTAATCGCAGGTAAAAGTGGTATATCTACGATTACCCATTTCGACGCTTCCGCTTATGCGACTCAGTTTGCAGGTGTGATTTCTAATTTTTGCTTAGCTGATGTATTGCCGCCAAAAGACGCCAAAAAAATGGATTTGTTTATTCAATATGGAATGGTGGCTTGTGACGAGGCGGTTAAGCACTCAGGGCTGATAGACTCTGGTTTATTAGACTTTGACCGAATAGGTTGTGCGCTAGGTTCGGGAATTGGTGGTTTAGCTACCATTGAGCATAATCATGCGCAGTTACTTAAATCAGGCCCAAGACGCGTGAGTCCTTTTTATATTCCGGCCTCTATCGTAAATATGATCTCTGGACATGTGGCGATGAAATACGGCTTTATGGGGCCTAATATTGCCATATCTACCGCTTGTACCACAGGAACCCATAACATTGGCTACGCCGCCAGAACCATTGCTTACGGCGATGCCGACGTGATGATTGCTGGCGGCGCAGAAGCCGCATGTACGCCTAGCGGCATGGCGGGATTTTGTGCAGCAAGAGCTATGTCTACTCGCAATGATGACCCACAAGCGGCGTCACGACCTTGGGATCAAGACCGTGATGGTTTTGTTTTAGGGGATGGCGCTGGTGTATTAGTGCTAGAAGAGTATGAGTTTGCCAAAAAACGTGGGGCGAATATCTTAGCCGAAGTGTCTGGCTTTGGTATGAGCGACGACGCGTTTCATATGACAAGCCCTCCAGAAAATGGCGAGGGTGCAGCTAAGGCCATGGCTAATGCATTGCGCGATGCGAGCTTAAATGGCGATCAGGTTGCTTACGTAAATGCCCATGGAACATCAACACCTGCTGGCGATGTGGCCGAAAGCCGAGCCATTGAAAGTACCATTGGAGCCCATGCGCTGGTTTCTTCTACAAAGTCTATGACGGGTCATTTACTGGGTGCAGCAGGGGCCATAGAGGCTATATTTTCGATTCAGTCTTTGCTTACTCAAAAAATTGCACCCACTATTAATCTAGATAATTTAGCGCCAGGCTGTCATCTCGATTACATTGCCAATACGGCTCGCGATGCCAAACTTGAACACGTATTAAGTAACTCCTTCGGCTTTGGCGGTACCAATGGCTCGTTGATCTTTAGCAGGATTAAATAGTTTTATGTGGGTAATAGAGCAGGACCGTTATATAGGAGAAGTTGACACTTGGGATCGGGGTGTTCAATTTGGCGATGGTCTATTTGAAACCATACGTGTAATAGACCAATGCGCAGTAAATTTAGATCAGCATGTTAAAAGATTAAATTCAGGTTTAGCGACACTGTTAATTAATCCACCTTCAAGCAACATGAAAAACCTAATTAAAGAATATGTTACTAGCTTTGTTGCTGAGACTAAGCAAAAAAATGGTATATTTAAAGTAATTATTACTCGGGGTAGCAGTGCCAGAGGTTATGGCTTTGAAAAAAATATATCTGCCAACATAACTGCGTTTTACGCTCCTTTGCCGCACTATGAAAATACTATTTATTCTCATGGTGTTGAGCTAACAGTGTGTAAAACTCAATGCTCTATTCAGACACAATTAGCCGGATTAAAACATTTAAATAGATTAGAAAATGTTTTAGCCAAACAAGAGTTAAGTGGTGCATTTGAAGGCTTGATGCTTAATCATTTGGGTCATGTTATCGAAGGCACAATGTCTAATTTGTTCTTTGAGAAAGACAATATATTATTTACCCCTAGGTTAAACCTCTCAGGGGTGAGCGGTGTGGTTCGGGCTTGTGTATTACTAGAGGCGGAGCAAAGTTCAATAGACGTTAAAGTTAAAGATATAACCTTGTCAGAGCTAGAAACATTCTCCAGTGGTTTTATCTGTAATAGCGTCATGGGTATAGTGCCCATTAAAAATATTAATCAATATGCTTTTAGATCGAGCAATATTACTAAGCAGTTGCAGTCTGTTATCAATCACCGAGGTGTAAATGAACAAACGAATTAGAGTTATCGGCCTGATGTTAATTATCTGGGGGCTTTCATATCTAGGTTTTGCTGCCTATCAACTAAGCACTCCGCTACAGGCTCCTACTGCTTTACTTGTTTCTTTGGAAAAAGGTCGCCCGCTTTCTAGTTTTTTTACCAAGCTAGAGAATGCAGGAGTGATTAAAGATAGTCGTTTTATTATGTTATTAGCAAAAATAACGGGGCAATCTAGACAAGCAAAAGCGGGTGACTATAGGTTAACTCAAGAAATGAATAGTCTAGATGTATTGAGACTATTGGTTGCGGGTGAAACGGTTAAATATAAGATTACTTTGGTTGAGGGTCATAATATAAAAGAGACGCTTCAGCGTATTGCTGCCCACGATAAATTAATTCAAGACTTACCCGCTAATATAGATCAGTTAATGCCGTTTTTGGGTTTAACAGGTCATCCTGAAGGACGTTTTTTTCCTGATACTTATATATTTGACCGTAATACTCGTGCGTCTTCAATTTTAGTAAGAGCCCAAGTACGGCTAGAAAAAGTGTTGGCCGAGCAGTGGCAGAAAAAAGAAGAAGACTTACCTTATAAGTCATCTTATGAGGCTTTAATAATGGCCTCGATTGTTGAAAAAGAAACCGCTGCACCCGATGAACGAGAAAAAATAGCGGGAGTATTTGTTAGGCGCTTGCAAAAAAATATGCGTTTACAAACTGACCCTACGGTGATTTATGGGTTGGGTGATCGCTATAAAGGTAATATTAGGCGCAAGCATTTACGCGAAGCAACCCCATATAACACTTATACAATTAAAGGTTTACCGCCCACTCCAATTTCACTGGTAGGTAAAGAAGCCATATATGCAGCCTTACACCCAGCAGAGGGTGAGGAATTATACTTTGTCGCTAAAGGTAATGGTCGCCATTATTTCTCAAGTACCTTGGCTGAACATAATAAAGCTGTTCGTGAATATCAAATTAATAAGCGAAAGTCAGTGGAAGAATATCGCTCTACACCGGATAAAAAATAACCATGCAGGGTAAATTTATTACAATTGAAGGCATTGAAGGTGTAGGTAAAAGCACTAACATTGCCTTTGTTAAAACTTGGTTAGAGTCCCGTGGAGTTAATTGTATATTAACCCGAGAGCCAGGCGGCACAGAACTAGGTGAAGCATTGAGAGACCTATTGCTGCACGGTGGTAGTGTTGCTAATAAAGCTGAATTACTGATGATGTTTGCTTCCCGTGCTCAGCATTTAGAGGAAAAAATAAAACCTGCTTTAGAGCAGGGTATGTGGGTTATCTGTGATCGTTTTACAGACTCAACCTATGCCTATCAAGGCGGTGGACGCCAATTAAATCTAGATTGGATTTCAAGTCTTGAGCAACTTGTGCATGAATCTTTTCAACCCGACCTGACTTTGTTGTTAGATGCACCAGTAGAAATTGGTCGCGCACGTGCCGCTAAGCGTGGCGCCGCAGACCGAATAGAAGCCGAAGATATAGCTTTCTTTAATCGTGTGAGAGAGATGTTCATAGCTCGTAGCCAGCAATCACAGCGCTATTCTGTTGTGGATGCCACTCAGGCATTAGAAAATGTACAGCTTGATATACAAACGTCTTTAAGCTCGCTCCTTAACTCTGTTGACATTTTAGGCGCCACTCAATGAAAGTAGCCACTGCGTTACCGTGGACCAAGCCTGTTTGGGATAGGCTTACCCAGCAGCAAGAATCAGGGCGTCTGGGTCATGCTATTTTATTGGTGGGCCAAGAGGGGATTGGCAAGCGTTTATTAATGCGTGAGTTTTCCCAGCGAATTTTATGCTCTGAGGTTCAAGGGGCTCCTTGCGGTGCTTGCTCAAGTTGTTTGTTATTTAATGCTGGCAGTCATCCCGATTTATTAATGGTAGAGCCTGAAGAAGTTGGTAAACAAATTAAAATAGAGCAAATTCGTAAAGTAACTGAATTTGTAAACACCACGCCACAAAAAGGTAATAACAAGGTTGTATTACTGGGTCCGTCTGAGGCGATGAATATTAATGCCTCTAATGCACTATTAAAAAGCTTAGAAGAACCCAGTGGTCAGGTGACTTTACTGCTTTATAGCCATCAGCCCAGTGGTTTGCTAGCCACTATAAAAAGCCGTTGTCAGCAATATACGCTGTCATCTCCAAGTTGGGATCAAGGCTTGCTGTGGTTGAACGAAAATAGCCAAGCATCTGGTTTAGACAGTGTTTTAAGGCTTGCTAAGGGCTCTCCTCTAAAAGCATTAACCATGATTGAGCAGGATATACATGTTCAATATATGCAGTTTTGCCAGTCCATGTTGGACCTAGCCAATGGTGGAAGTCATTGGAATGAACTGCTGACTAAATGGAAGGGGTGGGACACAGACAGTGTTTTGCAGTGGTTTTATGAGCTGATTTTAGATATCCAGAAGCTTAAATCTGGCCTAGGTAAAGACATGCTCTCAGTACCAGAATTAGTGGGGTTAACCGAGAAAGTTGCCAGCTCTAGTGGCTATGACCAGCTTCAAACGATACTCGACAAAGCCATATTTGCTCAAAAAGCCTTAAATGGCCAAGCTAATCCTAATCCGCAGATGTTAATTGAAACATTGCTAATTGACTGGATTTCTTTATTGGGGCAAGCTCGTAATTAATTAAATTTGTGTAACAGTATTTTGTTAAAAATATGCAGTAGTAGGCTAAACCTAATAATAATAGTAGGCTAAACCTAATACAAAATAATAAAGGTTGTTTGTTTTATGGCTCCTAAATTTGGACCAGGTAACGGAATATTATCCTTAACCATTAAAGATAAAGCGGTTTTATATGCTGCTTATATGCCGTTTATAAAAAACGGTGGCTTATTTATACCTAGTAATAAAAATTACACTCTGGGTGATGAAGTATTCATGCTATTAAACTTGATGGACGAACCTGAGAAAATCCCGGTAGCTGGTAAGGTTGTTTGGATCACTCCAAAAGGCGCTCAAGGCAATAAAGCATCGGGGGTTGGGGTTCAGTTTGCTGAAGATAACGTGGCTAAAAACAAGATAGAAACCCACCTAGCCGGTGCATTGAATTCAGATCGTCCAACTCACACTTTATAACCTGCCAAATATTCGTTTCAAGCTAGTCTTATAAGGCACTTATAAGACTATTTTTATGCTGCATTTTACCCCTAAGTATTAGTTCTCCTTTGGTTACTGCCCTGTATCTTCATGCCTCTGTGCGCTTGTAGCTAAACAGGGAGCAGCAACAGTTTGCAGGCAATTAGGCGGCTCAATTATAAGGATTGTATGAATATGATGAGCGAATCAAAGCCATCGAATCTGCCATGAACGACTTTATTACAAAACCCATAGATCAAAATATTCTATTTAGGGTATTAAAGGAATGGCTGTAATTTTTTTAAAAGTTTACTTTAATTAGTTTTAAATAATTATTTTTTGTTTTGCTCTCTATATTCTCCAGGGGTTGTATCTAGCCATTTTTTAAAACTGCGATGAAACGACCTTGGTTCACTGAATCCCAGTCTTATGGCAATTTCTTGTGCACAAAGCTCTGTCTGG